>JAOPZP010000548.1 GCA_025964055.1 Conexibacter sp. | reverse complement strand
GCCGCGGAGGGTACCTACCCGGCATGGACCTCGACGCCTTCCATCTCCATCCGCCCGACGCGCGGCTCCTCGAAGGCCGCGTCGCCCTCGTGACCGGGGCCACCGGCGGCATCGGCGCAGCGACGGCGTTCGAGCTCGCGGCCCACGGCGCCGCCGTGACGCGCGAGGCGCTCGAGGACTGCAGGCGGGTCATCGCTCATGCCTCGACGAGATCCCCTACGGACGCTGGGGCGAGGCCGACGACGTCGCCCGCGCCGTGGCCTGGCTGGCCTCGGCGCAGGCCGACTACGTCGTCGGCACGACGCTCTTCGTCGACGGGGGCATGACGCTGTACCCCAACTTCGTCTGAGCGGGGCCCCTACTCGCGGCCCAGCAGCAGCGCGATGCCCTGGCCGCCGCCGATGCACAGCGTCACCAGGCCGTAGCGGTGGTCGCCGCGCTCCATCTCCGACAGGCACTTGGCCGTGATCGCCGCACCGGTCGCCGCGATCGGGTGCCCGAGGGCGATCGCGCCGCCGTTGGGGTTCACCCGCGCCGGGTCGAGGTCGAGTTCGCGGATGACCGCCAGCGCCTGCGCGGCGAACGCCTCGTTGAGCTCGATGACGCCGATGTCGTCGAGCGCGACGCCCGCCTTGTCGAGCGCCTTGCGCACCGCCGGCACCGGACCGATCCCCATGATCTCGGGGTCGACGCCGCACGACGCGTAGGACAGCACCCGCGCGCGGACCGGCGCGCCGAGCTCGGCCGCCTTCTCGTCGCTCATCAGCACGAGCGCCGCGCCCGCGTCGTTCATGCCCGAGGCGTTGCCCGCCGTCACGGTGCCGCCGTCCTTCTTGAAGATCGTCGGCAGCTTGGCCATGCCGGCCGCGTCGACGCCGTGGCGGATGTGCTCGTCCTTGTCGAAGGCGACCGTGTCGCGCTTGACGCGCACCTCCACGGCGACGACCTCGTCGTCGAAGCGACCCTCGGCCTGCGCGCGGCCGGCGCGCAGGTGCGACTCGACCGCGAACGCGTCCTGGTCCTCGCGCGTGATCCCCATGCGCTGCGCCAGGTTCTCGGCCGTGACGCCCATCTTGATGTCGTGGAACGGGTCGGTCAGCGCGCCCTGGACCGGATCGACGATCGGGGCCGGGCCCATCTTCGAGCCCCAGCGGCCCTCGGTCATCCACATCGGCGCTCGGCTCATCGACTCCGCACCGCCGGCCAGCGTCACCGACGCCTCGCCCGTCTGGATGGCCTGGCAGGCCGAGACGAGCGCCTGCACGCCGGTGCCGCAGAGGCGGTTGACGGTGAAGGCCGGCGTCTCCTTCGGGATGCCCGCCTTCATGCCCACGACGCGCGCCATGTAGGCGTCGGCCGTCTCGGTGTGGATGACGTTGCCGAACACGACGTGCTCGATCTGCTCGGGCGCCAGCCCGGAGCGCTCGATGGCCGCCCTGGCGGCCGTGGCGCCGAGGTCGCTGGGGCTCACCCCGGCGAGCGACTTGCCGTAGGACCCGATCGCGGTGCGCGCGGCGGAGGAGATGACGACGTTGGTCAAGCTGGCGTTCCTTTCGAGGACCGGTTGTCCGGGCGGGAAGCCTATGCGGTGGTACGTTCGGGCGCATGAGCACCACCGCCACCGTGCCGTTGCGCAACTTCATCGACGGTGAGTTCGTCGACGCCGCAGAGGGCGCCACGACGCCCGTCCTGAACCCCGCCACGGGCGAGGAGATCGGGCAGGCCCAGGCGTCCGGCCAGGCCGACGTCGACCGCGCCGTCGCCGCCGCCCGCCGGGCGTTCCCGGCCTGGGCCGCCACGCCGCCCGGCGAGCGCGCGCTCGCCCTGCTCAAGCTCGCCGACCTCATCGAGGAGCACGGCGACGAGCTCGCCACGCTGGAGGCCGACAACGCCGGCAAGCCGATCGAGGCCGTCAAGTCCGACGAGGTCCCGGTGTGGGTCGACAACCTGCGCTTCTTCGCGGGCGCCGCGCGCACGATGGAGGGCAAGCCCGCGGGCGAGTACCTCGCGGGCTACACGTCGATCATCCGCCGCGAGCCCGTCGGCGTGGTCGGCCAGATCGCCCCGTGGAACTACCCGCTGATGATGGCCGTCTGGAAGATCGGCCCCGCCCTGGCGACCGGCAACACCATCGTCCTCAAGCCCGCTCCGTCGACCCCAGTCTCGGTCGTCAAGCTCGCCGAGCTGGCCGCCGACCTGCTGCCCAAGGGCGTGCTCAACGTGGTGCTCGGCGGCGACGACGTCGGCAAGGCGATCGTCTCGCACGACGACGTCGACATGGTCTCGATCACCGGCTCGGTCGAGGCCGGCAAGGCCGTCGCGCGCTCCGCCGCCGATTCGCTCAAGCGCGTGCACCTCGAGCTGGGCGGCAAGGCGCCGGTCGTCGTGTTCGACGACGTCGACGTCGCCTCGGTGGTCGAGGAGATCGCCGGCTTCGCCTACTACAACGCCGGCCAGGACTGCACCGCCGCGACCCGCGTCATGGTCGCCCCCAAGCTCTACGACGACGTCGTCGCCGGCCTGGCCGACCAGGCCAAGGGCTACGTCATGGGCGACACGCGCTCGGCCGACACGACGCTCGGCCCGCTCAACAGCGCGGGCCAGCGCGAGCGCGTGGAGGGCTTCCTGGAGCGCAAGCCGGGCCACGCCGAGATCGTCACGGGCGGCAACGAGCCCGACCTCCCCGGCTTCTTCCTGGAGCCGACGGTCGTCGCCAACCTGCAGCAGGACGACGAGATGATCCAGCGCGAGATCTTCGGCCCGGTCCTCACGGTCCAGCGCTTCACCGACGAGGACGAGGCGATCGCCTGGGCCAACGGCACGCCGTACGGCCTCGCCTCCTCGGTCTGGACCCGCGACGTCGGCCGGGCGCTGCGCGTCGCCAACGCGCTGCGCTTCGGCTGCGTGTGGATCAACAACCACGGCCTGCTGGCCAGCGAGATGCCGCACGGCGGCTACGGCCAGTCCGGCTACGGCAAGGACCTCTCGATGTACGCGCTCGAGGACTACACGCAGGTCAAGCACGTCATGGCGAGCCTCGGCTAGCGCCGCCGGCGCACACCATCGGCCTTGCAGCACGAGGGCGGCGCTCCGGCGCCGCCCTCGGTCGTTCTTGAAAGATGCGTGAGAAACGCGCAACCTTGCACCGAAGGCCTCGTTAGAGTCGTCGGAGGACGACTACTGTGGAAGCTTCAGCGCTACCTCATCCCGTCGGGCTCGGCCGCCTCTCGGTCGCCGGCCCGCTGCTGCGCCTGCGCAGCGACGACCAGCTGGTCGCGCTCTTCCGCGCCGGCCACGACGAGGCGTTCGGGACCATCCACGACCGCTACCGGGCGCGCCTGTTCGGCTACGCGCGCCAGATGCTCGGCGGCTCGTCGTCCGACGCCGAGGACGTCCTGCAGGACGTGTTCCTGCGCGCCTACGACGCCCTCCGCGTCGACGGCCGCGAGGTGCTGGTGCGCGCCTGGCTGTACCGCGTGGCGCACAACCGCTGCATCGACCAGCTGCGCCGCCCCGCCCCCGCGGCGTCCGACATCTACGACCTCAACCGCGGGCCCTCGCAGGACCCGATGGCCGAGGCCGAGCGCCGCGAGGACCTGCGCCGCCTGGTCGCCGACGTGCGCCGCCTCCCCGAGCAGCAGCGCTCGGCGCTGCTGATGCGCGAGATGGAGGGCCTCTCCTACAACGAGCTCGCCGCCGCGCTGGACGTCACGGTCCCGGCGGTCAAGTCGCTGCTCGTCCGCGCGCGCATCGGCCTCGTCGAGGCCATCGAGGCGCGCGACACCGGCTGCGAGGAGATCCGCACCGACCTGGCGGCCGCCGCCGGCCGCGGCGTGCGCTCCTCGGGCCGCTCCCGCAAGCACCTGCGCGAGTGCGCGGGCTGCCGCGACTACCGCGCGGCGATCCGCACGATCGACAAGCAGCTCAACGGCCTGGTGCCCAGCGCCGGCCCGCTCACGACGCTGGCCAAGCTGCTGGGGATCGGCGGCGCCGGCTCGGGCGCGGCCGCGGGCAGCACGGTCGTC
>JAOPZP010000513.1 GCA_025964055.1 Conexibacter sp. | reverse complement strand
GGTCGCCGCGGCCAGCGACGTGGTCGAGGCGACGATCGCGCGGACGGCGGAGGGGACGTAGGGGCTCGCGGCGCTCGGCGGTGCGATGGCGGGCGTCGGGGACTGGCGTCGTGGGCGCGATCGTGCTCCGTGGCGCCTCGTGGATGGGGTTGGTCGACCCAGCGGGCGGGCTTCAGCTCGCGGCGTCATTGAGACGCCGGCGCGGTCCGGCCATCACCGACGAGAGCGTGCGTTGGGGAGGGCGCCGGCGCCGGCGGTCGTCCGCCAGCCTCCCGGGAGCCGGTGGGCCCGAACGCCGCGGCACCGCCGCGCCCAACAGGCCCACCCGGCCCGCGAGGCACCGCGAGCAGCCGGTGGGCCCGAACGCCGCGGTACCACCGCGCCGAACAGGCCCACCCGGCCCGCGAGGCCTGCGGATGACCGATCCGACCGGCGCCGCCGCGGAGGCATGTTCTCGTCAGTGCCCTCCGGATAACGCTCGCACCATCCCGGCCGCCCGAACGGCGCGCCCGCCCGCTCGAGGCACGGCCCGCGCCGGTCACACGCCGGCGGCACGGCAGCGCGCACGACGCCAGTCTCCGACGCCCCGACGCCCCGGCGCGCCCGGCCGAACGGCCGAACGCCCTCGCCGCCCGCCTACCCCTCCGCCACCAACCGCCGCGCAAGCGCCACCGCATCGTCGCGCGTGGCGATCTCCCCCGCGAACCGGGCCTCCTCCAGCTGCGCCAGCAGCGCGCCCAGCGCCGGGCCCGGGCGGATGCCCAGCTCGCGTGCAAGCTCGTCGCCGCGCACGAGCGCCGGCTGGGCGGCGAACGCCGCATAGTCCAGCGCCTCCGGCAGCACCACGCGGGCCACCTCGAGGTGCTTGGCGATCGCCTCCCCCGCCTTGCGGCCGCGCGTGGCCAGGCGGTCGGCGATCGACAGCAGCGACACGTCGACCTCGACCGGCGCCGTCCTGACCAAGTATTGGTGGATCGTCCGGCGGTCCAGCGGCGCCTTGTGCACCAGGTACCCCAGGCCGAGGTGGTGGCGGGCCAGCAGCGCGACGTGCGCGCGGAGCTTCTCGCTCGTGCGCAGGCGGGTCAGCGCGGCGCGGGCGCGCTCGGCGCCGAGGTCGGCGTGGCCGGGGAAGCCGAGGATCGACCCGTCCTCGTGGCGGGCCTGGGTCTCGGGCTTGGCGGCGTCGTGCAGCAGCGCGCCGAAGCGCAGGACCTCGCCGCGCGTGAGCTCGTCGGAGAACGGCTGGGCCAGGAAGTCGCGGATCGGCTCGGCCAGCTCGGGACCCAGCACCGCGCCCGGGTCGCGCTCCAGCGCCACGGTCTCGGCCAGCACCTCGAGCGTGTGGTCGTGGACGTCGAGGTGGTGGTAGCGGTTCTGCTCCACACCACGCAGGCCGCTGAGCTCGGGCAGCACGTGCCGCGTCAGGTCGAGGCGGTCCATGAGCGCCAGGCCGTCCAGGACGCGGTCGGCGGCGACCACGCGCTTGAGCTCGGCGAAGACGCGCTCGGCCGCCACGTCGACGATCCGCGGCGCGCGCTGCGCGGCGGCCACGACGGTGTCGGGATCGGGCTCGAGGTCGAGCTCGGAGGCGAAGCGGGCCAGGCGCAGGACGCGCAGGGGGTCGTCGTCGAAGCAGCCGGGCGACACCATGCGCAGGCGCCGCGCCGCCAGGTCCTGCGCGCCCCCGTGGGGGTCGACGACCTCCCCGCCGGCCAGCGGCTCGGCCATCGCGTTGATGGTGAAGTCGCGCCGCGCGAGGTCCTCTGAGAGCGACCCGCCCTGCAGCGGCGTGACGTCGACCTGCCAACGGCGCCCAGGCCCGATGACGCGCCAGGCGCCGAACTCGCCCGACAGCTCGAAGGCGGGGCCGCCCGCGTCGCGCGCCAGCGTGCGCGCCGCCGTCCGGGCGTCGCCGGCCACGACGAGGTCGACGTCGGCGGTCGGCCGTCCCAGCAGCGCGTCGCGCACGGCGCCGCCCACGACCCACGCCGGCTCCCCGGCCAGGGCGGCGCGTGCGGCGTCGAGGGCCTGTGCGGTCACTCCTCGACAGCTTCCCCGTCACGGTGATGGACACGCGGGACGCGCGCGGAGATCCCGCAGGTGACCTCGTAGTTGATGGTGCCCAGCCAGCGCGCGAGATCCTCCGCGGTGACGCGCTCGCCGCCCTGGGCGCCGATCAGCACGATGTCGTCGCCGAGCCGCGGACCCAGCCCGGCGGCGCCGACGTCGAACGTGACGTTGTCCATCGACACGGTCCCGACCAGCGGGATCCGACGGCCGTGCAGCAGCGCCTCGGCGTGGTTGCTCAGCCCGCGCCGGTAGCCGTCGCCGTAGCCGATCGGCGCGGTGGCCAGCAGCGTGTCGCGGCCGGCGACGAAGCGCCGCCCGTAGCCCGCGCTCTGCTCCGCGGCGCACGCCTTGACCGCCGCCACGTAGGACACCAGCTCGAGCGCCGGCTCGAGCTCGCGCGCCGCGGGATCCTCTCCGAACGGGTCCAGCCCGTAGATCGCGACGCCGGCGCGCACGAGGTCGAAGTGCGTGGCCGGATCGCGCAGGGTCGCCGCGCTGTTGGCCGCGTGCAGCAGCAGGCCGGGATGCCGCGCGCGCAGCGGCTCAGCCCACGCCTTGAAGCGCGCGAGCTGCTCGCCCATGAACGCGTCGCCGCGCTCGTCGGCGGTGGCGAAGTGCGTCCAGGCGCCCGCGAGCTGCAGATGCTCGGCGGCGGCGACGGCCTCGGCGACCGCGTCGGCCTGCTCGGGATCGCGGGTGCCGAGCCGGCCGAGGCCGGAGTCGAGCTTGACGTGCACGCGGACCGGCCGGCCCGACGCGACGAGCGCCTGCACCATCTCGATGGTCCAGACGGCGAGGTCGGCGCCGGCGTCCAGCGCGATCGGCAGCTCCTCGTCGCTCAGCGCGCCGAGGATGAGGATCGGCACGTCGTCGCCGAAGCCGGCGGCCCGCAGGTCGCGGGCCTCCAGCGCGGTGGCGACCGCGAGCCAGGTCGCCCCGCCGCGCAGCGCCGCGCGCGCAGCGCCGACCATGCCGTGGCCGTAGCCGTCGGCCTTGACGACGGCGCACACCGCGGCGCCCTGGGCGTCGCGCGCCAGCCGCGCGACGTTGCGCTCGATGGCGGCGAGGTTGACCCGGGCGAGGGCGCGGACCGCCACGGGGCCTCAGGCCTCCAAGGCGTTGAGGGCGGCCAGGACGTCGGCGCGGGTCACCAGGCCGACGTAGCGGCCGTGCTCGACGACCGGCAGGCGGCTGTGGCCCCGCTCGACGATCACGTGCGCCGCCTCGTGCAGCGTCGTCTCCGGCTCCACCGTCACGGGCGGCTCGGTCATCAGGTCCTGCACCCGCGCGGCCGCCGCCTTCTTCAGGCGCCGCTCGAACACGCGCAGCTCGGGCGGGAAGAACACCAGGCCGCCGAACAGCTCGATGTAGTGCGGGATGTGCAGGTCGCCCTCCTCGTCGGCGATGACCAGGTCGTGCTCGGTCACGATGCCGACGCAGCGCCCGCCCTCGTTGACGACGGGCAGCGCGGAGACGTCCTGGTCCTTGAAGCGGGCGACGACGTCCTCCACGCCGGCCTCGAGGTGGATGGAGGGCGCGTCGCGCTCCATGATGTCGGCGACGGTGGATGCCATGCGGCGATGACTCTAGTCGAGCCCGTCGAGGCCGAGTCGCGCGCGCGAGCGGCTACTCCAGGGTGTGCGGCAACTCGTCGATGACGTCGGAGGCGATGACGCCGTCGGGCCCGTCGCGGCGCGTCGCCGCGCGGCGACCGGCCTCGGCGTGGACGAAGACCGCGGCGCACGCCGCCTCGAACGGCGCCATCCCGCGTGCGAGGAACGCGGCCAGCACCCCGGACAGCACGTCGCCGGTCCCGGCGGTCGCCAGCCCGGGGCTCCCGCCGCGGCTGACGCCGACGCGCCCCTCGGGCTCGGCGACGATCGTGTCGTCGCCCTTGAGCACGACGATCGCGCCGGCGCGCCGCGCGGCCTCGCGGGCGTGCTCCAGGCGACTGGCGTTCACGACCTCGGACTCGACCTCCAGCAGGCGGGCCAGCTCGCCGGCGTGCGGGGTCAGCACCGCGGGCGCCTCGCGGGTCCTCAGCGTCTCCAGGCAGCCGGCGTGGGCGTTCAGCCCGTCGGCGTCGAGCACGATCGCCACCGGCGCCTCGGCCACGAGCCGCCGGGCGAATGCCGCCGCGCCGTCGGTGCGGCCGAGCCCGGGGCCCACCACGAGCGTC
>JAOPZP010000478.1 GCA_025964055.1 Conexibacter sp. | reverse complement strand
GCCGCGGCCCCGCGGGCCGCCCGCGCGGCGGCTTGGCGCCCGGCGCTGGAGCGCGTCGCCGTCTGGGCGCTCCCGGCCCTGCTCATCGGCCTGCTGACGTGGCCGATGACGCTGCGCTCCGACGTGTTCGGCGCCGACTGGGGCGCCCACCTCTGGTTCGTGCGCCATCAGGCGCAGACGCTGCTGCACGACCACCACCCGTCGTTGTTCGTGCACTACGACGGCGGCGTGTTCTACCCGCACTTCGCGTTCTACGGCGGCACGCTGTACGCGCTGACCGGCCTCGCGGCAGCGGTGCTCGGTGGTGCTGGGCGCGACGGCTACGTCCTCAGCTGGCTGGCGGCCTTCGCCGCCGGCTACGGCGGCTGGGTGTGGCTGGGGCGGATGGCCGGCCTCGGGCGCTGGACGGCGCAGGCGCCGGCGGCACTCTTCGTCACCTCCCCGTACCTGATCACCTCCATCTACACGACCGGCGACTGGCCCGAGCTCGTCGCGGTCTCCGCGATCCCGCTCCTGGTCGCCTCGGCGATCTCCGTCCTGCGCGCCGACCGGCTGCTGGGCCTGCCGGCGCTGGCGCTCGCGGGCAGCACCATCCTCTTCACCGGCAGCCACAACATCACGCTGCTGTGGGGCACGACGTTCCTGGCCGTCCTGGGCGCGTGCCTGACCGCCGGCATCCCGCAGGTCCGGCGGCAGGTGACGGGGCAGGGCCTGCTGCGCGTGGCGGGCATCGTCGTGCCGGCGCTGCTGATCAACGCCTGGTTCCTGCTGCCCGACATCGCCTACCAGGCCCAGACGATGATCGCGGCGCGGTACCCGACGCGCGGCTACCTGGGCGGGCGGATGGACCTCGTCGGGCTGGGCCATCTCGTCTCGCTGCACCGCCGGTCGGCCGACGGCGAGATCCCGCAGTTCGTCCTGACGCTGCCGATCCTGGCGATGGGATGGGTGGCCGTCGCCGGAGGGCTGCTGGCGCGGCGCGGCTGGGGCGCGCCCTGGGTGCGGGCGCTGGCCCTGCTGTCGGTGCTGGTGGTGGCGCTGCTGGTGCTCATGACCCATGCCGGGCTGCTGCTCGCCCTGCCCAAGCCCTACGTGATGATCCAGTTCACCTACCGCTTGGAGAGCTACATCCTGCTCGGCGTCTGCGGCGGGGTCCTCGCCGCGCTCGTGCTGCTCCGCGACGCCGGGCAGCGCGTCCGCCGCTGGACGTGGGTCCTCGTGCCGGTGCTGGCTGCGTCGGTCGCCGGGGCGGCCGCACAGGTCGGCGCGTTCACGGTCTGGCCCGTGTCCGGAACCTACGACGCCCCGTCGATCTCCAGCATGGGGCAGTTCACCGACGCCACGGCGCCCGAGGCGCCACCCGGGCCGCGACCGCAGATCGCCTTCCCGCCCCGGCTCGTGCGCGGGGACCGCTTGATGGTCACCACGCCGCTGTCGCCGGGTCAGCGGGCCGACACCAACCTGATGGTCATGCCGGCGCTGGTGCACATCGACGGCGCCCGGATCGTCGGCGAGCACACGATGCCGCCCGACGGCAGCGTCGACCGGCGCCTCGCCGTCCTGGAGGTCGATCGGGACGCCGCGCCGGGCGCCGCGAGGATCACCGTGCGTCCTGCGCATCCGCTGCCGGTCGTCGCCGGCGAGATCCTCTCGCTGCTCGGGGGGCTCGGCCTCCTCGCGAACTTCGTGGTCCTGCTCGTGCGCCGCCGGCGCCGCACGCGGATCGCTCCACGGCCAACTGGCATCGCTCAGTCGCCGTGATCACTCCCGATCGCCGGCCGCCGGCACTAGGCTCGCGCGCTTGAGCGTCGCGCAGCGAACATCCGAGCCGCGGCGTGCCGTACGCGCGTCCGGCGCCCGTTGGAAGGCGGCGCTCCGCGTCGCCGAGCGCTGGGCGGCGCCGCTGGCCGCGGCCGTCCTCATCGCCATCATGTCCTGGCCTTTCCTCCTGCTGCCGGACTCGTTCGGCGGCGACTGGAGAACGCATTCCTGGTACGTCGCGCACCAGATGCGGTCGCTGCTGGACGACCACGTCCCGACGCTGTTCCTCAACGTCGACAACGCGTCGTTCTACCCGCACTACGCGTTCTACGGCGGGACGCTGTACGCCCTGGCCGGACTGCTCTCGATCGCGCTCGGCGGGGTCGCTCGCAACGGGTACGTCGCCAGCTGGATCGTGGCCTCCTCGGCCGGGTACGTCGGCTGGGCCTGGCTGGGGCGCATGGCGGACCTCGGGCGCTGGACGGCCCAGATCCCGGCTGTCGTGTTCCTCACGTCGCCCTACCTCGTGACGATGGCCTACGTCCGCGGCGACTGGCCGGAATACGTCGCGGTCTCCTCCATGCCGCTGCTGGCCGCGGCGGCGATGAGCGTCCTGCGCAGCGACCGCCTGCGGCCGCTGCCCATGGTGGCGCTGGCGGGCAGCGCCGTCGCCTTCTCCGGCAGCCACAACATCACGCTCCTCTGGGGCAGCGCGTTCTTCCTCGTCCTCGCGGCGGCGCTCTGCGCCTGCGTGCCGGCGGCGCGACGGCAGGTCTCCCGGCGCGGCGTGCTGCGCCTGCTCGGCGTGCTCGTGCCGGCCGTCCTGGTCAACGCCTGGTTCCTGCTCCCCGACGTGGCCTACCAGGCACAGACGCAGATCGCCCAGACCTACGACGTGGCGCGCGGCTACGTCCGGGAGTCCGGCGCGCTGGTCGCGCGCGAGTACCTGTTCGGGCTGAGCCGCCGGCCGGCGCAGCCGGGGTCCGACTTCGTCGTGACGCTGCCGGTCCTGGCGATCGCCTGGGCGCTGGCGGCCGGCGCGCTGGCGGGCCGGCGGCCGTGGGGCCGGACGTGGCTGCGGGTCTTCGGCGTGCTGGCCGCCGTGGCGGCGGCGTTCATGGTGGTGATGACCCACGTCGGGCTGCTGCTGGCGCTGCCCAAGCCCTTCGTGATGATCCAGTTCGGCTACCGGCTGGAGAGCTACATCCTGCTGGCGATCTGCGGCGGCGTCCTCGCCGGGCTGGTGCTCCTGCGCCACGCCACCGGCCGGCGGCGCCGGTGGCCGTGGGCGCTGGTGCCGGTCCTGGTGTGGTCGGTCGTCGGCGGCGTCGGCCAGGTCGGCCGCTACGGCACCGTCGCGGCGATCGACACCTACCGGCAGCCCATCATCGGCAGCCTGGGCGACTTCGCCGACGCCTCGACGCCGGAGATCGCGCCCGGGCAGCGGGCGCGCGTGACGTTCCCGCTCGACCAGGTCCACCACGATCGCGTGACGATCACGGCGACGGCCTCGCCGGGGCAGCTCCTCGACACCGACCTCATCGTCATGCCGGCGCTGATCCACGTCGAGGGCGCCCGCATCGTCGGCAGCGTCACCGCGCCGACGAACACGACGGGCCTCCAGCGACGGGCCGTGCTGCAGGTCGACCGCGACGCCACGCCGGGCGCCGCCCGGATCACCGTCCGCGCCGCCCACCCGCCGGCGGTGGCGATCGGGCGGCTGCTGTCCGTCCTCGGCCTCGTCGGCCTGCTGGCCGGCTTCGTCGTGGCGGTCACTGGCGCATGGCGCACGCGCCGCGGCGGCCGGGTGCGCCGCCGGCCGGGCGACGAACGAGCCGGCTAGTGTCGTGAGTCGGAAATTCGGGCGCTGCCCGCGAATTTCTGAATCACGACACTAGACGCCGGGCCGCGTGTCTTCGCCGCCCTCGAGGTACTCGAGGTTCTCGGCGTGCTCACCGGCGGTCTGCGCGAGCGCGAAGCCGATGAGCCCGTGCAGGAGCAGCGGGAAGATCACGAAGAACACGACGACCAGGCCGAAGGTGGCCTTGAACGGGCTCAGGGCGAGGATGAGCGACATACGCGGCGAATCCTACCGCGGGCGCGGGCACCCGCGCGGCGCGACGCCGCCGCCGCGCGGCGGCAGCCGGATGATGCGCTGGGCGAGGTTGTCGTCCTCGCGCTCCTCGATCAGCTCGCCGGTCGGGTCGGCCCGGTGGACGAAGGCGAAGCACCCGCTCAGGCCCGTCACGCTGATCCAGTTCTGGGGGTAGGTCGAGGGGTAGACGTCGGCCCAGCCGGGGGAGACGCCGAGCCGCAGCGCGCGCTGGCCGGAGCTCTGGCTGCACGCCGGGTAGACGCGCCCTCTGGGCGTCCGCGCCCACGAGCGGACGCGCTGCAGGTCGCGGAAGCAGTACGACAGCTTGGGGCCCGTGCGCCGCAGCGTCCCCCGGGTGCCGTCGGCGTTCAGCGTCCAGAGCTCGAAGCGGGCCGCGCGGTAGTACTTCCAGTAATGGCCCTGGCCGGGGATCGCCTTGAAGTAGATCCAGCCGGCTTCCGGGAAGTAGAGGGGCTGGCCGGTGCGCGTGTGGATCACCTGCGTGGCCTTGGCGAAGCGGGGCATGGCCGGGTCGGGCGTGCCGATGAGCTCCAGCGGCCCCTCCCCGGCGTTGACGATGTGGTTGGTCGCCAGCAGGCGCACGACGCGGCCCGCCCGCTGCACGTGCAGGTCGGCCGGCGGCTCCATCTGCAGGTTGGGGCACTTCAGCGCGAGGAACGGGTCGTCGCACGGGTTGGTGCCCGACAGGTCGACGGCGGGTCCCTGGGCCGCGGCCGGCCCGGCGACGAGCGCGCACGCGAGCACCACGGCGAGGATGAGGCGGCGGCGGACCGGCATGGCCGCGGCAGTCTCGCGCACGGCGCGGCGCTATGCGTGCGTCGGGGCGCCGAGCGCGTCCAGGAACCCGAGCGTGCGGCGCCAGGCGTCCTGGGATGCGTCGGCGAACTGCTCCTGCTTGCGGTCGAAGAACGAGTGCGGGGCGCCGGGGTAGACGACGACCTCGTGCTCGACCCCGGCCCGCTCCAGGTTGGCGGCGAACGTGGCGCGCTGGCTCTCGGTGATGTTCTCGTCGGCGCCGCCGAAGAGGGCGAGCACGGGCCGCACGACGTTGACGGCCTCGTCGCGCGGCGACGGGATCCCGAGGCGCTCGCCGTCGAGGCCGCCGTAGAACCCGACGACGGCGTCGAGGTCGAGGTCGGGGTTCGTCGCGGCCAGGAACGCCTGAGCCCCGCCGAAGCAGAACCCGACGGCGACGAACTGGGTCGCGCCGGCCCGGGCCTTCAGGAGCTCGATCGCGGCGGCGACGTCGGCCCGGATCTGCTCGGGCGTCGTCTGCCGGACGTGCGGCCAGTAGTCCCAGTCGTCGTCGCGCTCGCCGGTGCCCGCGCTCCGGCCGAAGTAGTCGATCGCCACGGCGTCGTGGCCCGCCTCGGCGAAGCGCTCGGCCAGGTCGACGTAGAAGCGGTAGAGGCCGCGGACGTCGGGCAGGATCACGACGGCCGGGCCACGGGGCTCGCCCGACCGCGCGAGCGCGACCGAGAACGGCGTCCCGTCGGCCGAGGTGATCTCGAGGATCTCGGCGGCGGCGCCGCCCGCCAGGCGCGGCACGACGAGGTCGGCGGGCAGGTCGGGTGGCAGGGCGTCGTGGTCGAAGCACATGCGGGCTTGATCCCCACGGGACAATCTCCCCATGCACGTCCTGGCACTGGGCTTCGGCCTCGGCTTCGTCGTGGCCGCCGCGATCGGCCCGATCTCGCTGCTCTGCATCCGCACCGTGCTGCGCGGTGCGCTGGGAACCGGGATCGCGATCGGCGCCGGCGCGGCCGTGATCGACGCGACCTACGCGCTGCTGGGCGCCCTGGGCGCGGGATCCCTGCTGGCCATCAACGGCCTGCAGCTGGCCCTCGGCCTCCTCGGCGCGGCCGTGCTCGCGGCGCTGGGCGCCCGGACGCTGTGGTCGGCGTTCCGCGTGCGGCTCGGCGGTGAGAGCCTCGAGGAGGTCGCCACGCCGCGCCAGGCGTTCCTGACCTCGCTGGCCGCCACCGCGTCCAACCCGACGACGATCCTCTCGTGGGCGGCGGTCTTCGCCGCGGCCTCGACGGCGTCGGCGGTGAGCGGCACGGGGCAGACGCTGCTGCTCGTGGCGGGAGTGGGCTGCGGGACGCTGACGTGGTTCACCCTGCTGTCGGTGGGGCTGTCGGCCATCCGCACGCGGGTGGGCGATCGTCTGCTGGCGGCCGTCGACGTCGGGTCGGGCCTGGGGCTGCTGGCGTTCTCGGGCGCGCTGGGCCTCCGGGCCGCGCGCGACGCGTAGCCGGCCTGAATCGCCCCCCGGGCGATTTCAGGCAACACCGACCTACGCGGTAGGATTACCCCTGATGATCTTCACGACCAAGGCCGAGTATGGCGTGCGCCTTCTCGTCGAGCTGGGTCGCCAGCACGACGGCTCCGGCGCACCGGGTGGGCGGGTGCCGACGTCCCTCAAGGCGATCGCCGAGGCCGAAGAGCTGCCGCTCGCCTACCTCGAGCGGATCGTCGCCCTGCTGAAGAAGGCCGGCCTCGTCGAGGCCACGCGCGGGGCGCACGGGGGCTACCGCCTCACGCGCGAGCCCGCGGAGATCCACATGGACGAGGTCGTCCTGGCGCTCGAGGGCGCCGTGGCGCCGATGACCTGCTTCCTGGCCGAGGACGGCGAGTCCTCACCCGGACGGGTCGTCTGCAACCACGAGGCCGACGCCGGCCACGGCTGCGCCACCAAGCTGCTCTGGACCCGCGTCCAGGGCGGCGTCGTCAAGGCGCTCGCCCAGACCACGCTCGCCGAGCTGGTCGCCTTCTCCAACCGTCCCACGCAGAACCAGACCGCCACCGCCGTGCGCAACGCCGCCGCCGCGGTGGCCTGATCCTCCTCCGAAACTGAAACTGAGCACACATGGCCGTTGAACTCGAGATTCGCAACCTTCACGTCCAGGCCGGGGACAAGCAGATCCTCAAGGGCCTGGACCTGACCGTCAACCAGGGCGAGATCCACGCCCTGATGGGCCCCAACGGGTCCGGCAAGTCCACCCTCGCCAACGCGATCATGGGCCATCCCGGGCTCGAGGTCACCGAGGGGCAGATCCTCTTCCAGGGCAAGGACATCACCGAGGCCGATCCGGACGAGCGCGCCCGCGCCGGCCTGTTCATGGCCTTCCAGTACCCCGTCGCCATCCCCGGCGTCACGATCACCAAGTACCTGCGCATGGTCCTCAACGCCCACCGCGAGGCCCGCGGCGAGCCGGAGATCTCCCTCAAGGACTTCCGCAAGACCGTCGAAGCCGCGATGGAGCTGACCAACGTCCCGCGCGAGTTCGTCGCCCGCTACCTCAACGACGGGTTCTCCGGCGGCGAGAAGAAGCGCCTCGAGACGCTGCAGCTCGCGCTGCAGAAGCCCGCGATGGCGATCCTCGACGAGACCGACTCGGGCCTGGACATCGACGCGCTGAACGTCGTTGCCAACGGCGTCAACACGATCGCCAAGGGCTCCGACATGGGCGTCCTGATCATCACCCACTACCAGCGGATCCTGCACCTCGTGCAGCCGCAGCGGGTGTCGATCATGTTCGACGGCCGGATCATCAAGGAGGGCGGCTCCGAGCTCGTCGAGCAGCTCGAGCGCGAGGGCTACGCCAACATCAAGGAAGCCGCCGGCGTCGGCGCCTGAGGTCTCCATGGCCGCCACCGCCCAGCTCGACGTCCGCGCCCAGTTCCCCACCCTCCAGCGGGAGGGCGTGGCCTACCTGGACAGCGCCGCGACGTCCCAGACGCCCGACGCCGTCCTGGCGGCCATGGACGACTACTACCGCCATCACCGCGCGTCGGTGCACCGCGGCACCTACCCGCTGGCCGCCGAGGCGACCGACCTGTTCGAGGGCGCCCGCACGCGGATCGCGCAGTGGCTGAACTGGCCGTCGCGCGACACCGTGTTCACGCGCAACGCGAGCGAGGCGCTCAACGTGGTCGCCCACGGCTGGGGCCGCGGGCACGTCGCGCGCGGCGACCGGATCCTCGTCACGCGCATGGAGCACCACTCGAACTTCGTGCCGTGGTGGATGCTGGCCAAGGAGGTCGGCGCCGAGCTGGTCGAGGTGCCCCTGACCGGCGACGGCGTGCTCGACCTCGATGCCTTGGACCGGCTGCTGCCCGGCGCCAAGGTGCTCGCCGTCGGCCACGTCTCCAACGTGGTGGGCACGATCAACCCGGTGGCCGAGATCGTCCGCCGCGCCCGCGCCGCGGGCGTCGTCACGGTGATCGACGGCTCGCAGGCCGTGCCGCAGATCCCCGTGGACCTCGGCGCGATCGACGCCGACTTCTACGCCTGGACCGGCCACAAGGCCTACGGCCCGACCGGCGTCGGCGTCCTGCACGGCCGCCACGACCTGCTGCTCGACACCGAGCCGCTGATCGGCGGCGGGCACATGATCTCCA
>JAOPZP010000463.1 GCA_025964055.1 Conexibacter sp. | reverse complement strand
GCGGCGCTGCTCGATTGGCTGGACATCCCGCGCTCGGAGACGCCGGTCCTCGTCCACGCGACCGAGGTGATGCGCAACCCGTCCCCCGCCCAGGTCGCGCGGTCGCTCGGGCTGCGCGCCGAGGTCGATGGCGAGCGCTTCGACCTCGTGGTGCTCGGCGGCGGACCGGCCGGGCTCGCGGCGGCGGTGTACGGCGGCTCGGAAGGGCTGCGGACGCTGGTCGCCGAGGCGTGGGCGCCGGGCGGCCAGGCCGGCACGAGCACGCGGATCGAGAACTACCTCGGCTTCCCGAGCGGCGTCTCGGGGACCGAGCTGACGCGCAAGGCGACGCTGCAGGCGCGGCGCTTCGACGCGGTGCTGTCGAGCTTCCACCGGGCGGTGGAGCTGGCCGACGGGCCCGAGGGGCTCGTGCGCGTCGACCTCGACGACGGCCAGCACGTGCTCGGCCGCTCGGTCGTCATGGCCACCGGGGCCCGCTGGCGCGAGCTGCAGGCCGACGGCGTCGACCGCTTCCGCGGCGCCGGCGTCTACCACGCGGCGATGGCCACCGACGCCGAGCGCTGCCGCGACGAGGACGTGATAGTCGTGGGCGGCGGCAACTCGGCCGGGCAGGCGGCCGTGCACCTCGCGCGGCTGGCCCACAGCGTGCGCATCGTCGTGCGCGGCGCGGCGCTGAAGTCCACCATGTCGCACTACCTCGTCGATCGCATCGAGCGCTCGGGGCGGATCGAGGTCATGACCGAGACCGAGGTGTCGGCCGTCGACGGCTCGGCGACGGTGGAGACCGTGACCCTGCGCGGCCGCGACGGCCGGGTCGAGCAGGTGGCGGCGACGGCGGTGTTCGTGATGATCGGCGCCGATCCGTGCACCGAGGCGTCGACCGGCATGCTCGCCGTCGACCCCGCCGGCTACCTGCTCTGCGGCGCGGGCGCCGCGAAGTCCGAGAGCCATCTCTGCTGGCCGCTGACCGACCGCGAGCCGCATCTCCTGGAGACCGTCCGCCCCGGCGTGTTCGCCGCCGGCGACGTGCGGGCGGGCGCCTCCAACCGCGTGGCCGGCGCGGTGGGGGACGGCTCGATGGTCGTGCGCTTCGCGCACGAGGTCCTGGGCGGCTGACAGGCGCCGCCCAGCGACGCTCGTCCGCTGCCTCAGTCGCCGGGCGGCTGACCGGCGCCGCCCAGCGACCCTCGTCCGCTGCCTCAGTCGCCGGGCGGCTGACAGGCGCCGCCCAGCGACGCTCGTCAGCTCCCTCAGTCGCCGGATCCGCGGCCGTGGTCGGCGCCGCCGGCGCCCACGTCGATCCGCAGCACCTCGCCGCCACCGGCCGAGGTCGTGTCGTTGGTGACGTAGAGCGCGCCGTCGTCGCCGACGGTGATGCCGCCCGGCGCCGTCAGCGTGCCGGCCGGGAGATCCAGCAGCGTCTTCTGGCCGCTGGAGTCGACGGAGTAGATCGCGCCGTCGGTCGTCCCACCCAGCAGGCTGTCGTGGTCGATCTCGAGCACCCACAGCGTGCCGTCGCCGTCGAACGTCAGGTCCATGATGTTGGTGAACCCACCCGCGAACACGGCCGCCTCGCCGGTGTGGCGGTCGACCCGGTAGACGTTCGCCCCGCCGACGGGGAACGGGAAGCCCGTCAGCTGGCTCATGTAGTAGGCGCCGTCGGGTCCCTTCACGACGCCGGTGGGGACGGCCTGCATCGGGATCTGGCCGGGCCCGAACGGGTCCTTGACCTGGCGGTTGGCGAACAGGCTGAGGACCTCGACGCTGCCGTCCCTGCCCGCCTTGAGCAGGCTGTTGCCGCCGGCGTCGGCGATGACCAGGCGGCGGTGGCCGGCGATCACGTCGACCGGGTTGCTGTCGACCGCCGGGTTGCCGACCTGCGCGTCAGCGTTGTTGTCGCGCTCGAAGCCCCAGACGTCGACGAGGCGCTGGATGTCACCGTCACCGTCGATGCTCAGCACGCGGCCGAAGAGATCGGCCACCGGGTTCAGCTTGGCGAGGTCGTCGCGGTTGGCGCCGGTCGGGCCGCCGTTGGTCACCAGGACCTGATCCCAGCCGTTGACGTCGATGCCGTGCGGGCCGATCGCGTTGGCGCCCGTGCCCTGGTCGGCCATCGACGCCAGGCCGGAGACCAGCCGGTACTGCTCGCCGTCGCGCTGCACGACCGTCACCGCGCCGGTCGCACCGACGCACGAGGTGCCGCCTTCCTCGCCGGGGAAGCACGGGCCGTCGCCGCCGCGACCCGCTTCGGCGACGTAGAGGTCCTTGCCTCCGAAGGCCAGGTGCCGCGGGTTGTCGAGGCCGCCGGCGATCTTCTGCACGTCCGCGGCGCCCGCAGGGGCGGCCAGGGCGAGCATCGACGCGCCGACGAGGACCAGGAACCGTGGAGCTGACATGCGCTCCTCCTTGACGGGGGCGGCCGCGTGGCGGGCTGGCCGCCGTGGCATGCGCGCGACCCGATCGTGGGGTGCTCGGACCCGCGGAGCGTACTCCTAGGACTTGCCACTTCGCGGACGCGAGGTCGGGCGTCAGACCGCCCGATGTGCCGTCGCGCGGCAGACCGTGTGAACGGCGGGTTATGGTCTCGCGGCATGTCCTGGCGCACCGCCTCGATGCTCGCCCAGGCCGGTTACCTGGCCGCGCTGATCATCGCCACGGTCGCGACCGGGCTGCCGCTCGAGCACGCGCAGCTGTTCTTCTGGATCCTGCTCGGGCTCGTCGTCGTGAGCCTGCGGGCGTGGCGCAGTTGGGGCCGGATGCTGCTGGAGTGGCTGCCGCTGCTCGCGCTGCTGGTCGTCTACGACTACCTGCGCGGCGCCGTCAGCGTGGCCGACCGGCAGGCGCACGTGGCCGCGCAACTCGACTTCGACCGGTGGCTCGGCGGGGGACACGTGCCGACCGTGTGGCTCCAGCAGCACCTCTATGACCCGGGTCACCTGCGCTGGTACGACGTCGGCATCTGGTGCACCTACCTGAGCCACTTCTTCACGATCTGGATCGTCGCGGCGGTGCTCTGGAAGGTCGCCCACCAGCGGTTCCGCGCCTACGTGTCGCTCGTCGTGATGGTGACGCTCATGGCGTTCGTGACCTACTGGCTGTACCCGGCGCAGCCGCCGTGGCTGGCGGGCGATCTGGGGGAGATGGCGTCCGTCGACAAGATCGTCCCCGCGGTGTGGGACCACCTCGGCGTCCTGGTGGCGGCCGACCTCTTCGAGACCGGGGACGGGCTCGTCAACCTCGTGGCGGCGATGCCGTCGCTGCACGCCGCCTACCCCGCGATGCTGCTCCTGTTCTTCTGGTCCTCCGGCCGGTGGTGGCGGATCGGCTTCGGCCTCTACACGCTCGCCATGGGCTTCTCGCTCGTCTACGGCGGCGAGCACTTCGTGTTGGACATCGTGGTCGGCTGGCTCTACGCGGCGATCGCCTTCGCCATCGTCATGGTCGCCTGGCCGGCGTGGCGCCGGGCCTCGCGCGCGCGCCGTACCGTGCCG
>JAOPZP010000442.1 GCA_025964055.1 Conexibacter sp. | reverse complement strand
CCCGCGGCCGCGGGGCCGCTGCGGGCCGGCGACCCACGTCGCGTCGCCCCGCTGCAGCCGCGCGATCCCGCGGGCGAGGTAGTCCGCGGCGAAGAAGGTGTGGGCGTCCATGCGCGCCACGTACTCGCCGCGGGCCTCGCGCAGGCAGACGTTGAGGCCGCTGGCCGTCCCGCGGTCGGGGTTGTCGAAGACGCGGACGCGATCGTCGGCGCGCGCCAGCGCCTCGAGGCGGGCGCGCGTGGCGTCGGTCGACGCGCCGTCGGCGAAGA
Organism: Conexibacter sp.; assembly: GCA_025964055.1. GTDB lineage: Bacteria > Actinomycetota > Thermoleophilia > Solirubrobacterales > Solirubrobacteraceae > Baekduia. The sequence goes on along the minus strand of JAOPZP010000442.1, from coordinate 6,721 downwards.
TCAGCTCCAACCGCCCGTCGAGCTCCTGGGCGAGCATGGCGGCGACGGTCGCCTCGATCGTCGCCTCCTCGTTCAGCACCGGCACGAGCACGCTGACGGCGACGGGGGACGAGGTGGGCGGCGGCATGCAAGATCCGTCCGGTCAGACCTGCCGTCATCCCGGGGTTGACCTAGTATGGAGCAATGGACGATAGGTCGGTCCCCGGTCGATCGACCGCCGAATGGCTCCGGCCGCGCACCGAATCCGAAGGACTGGTGCGCTACATCGCCACCGTCCGGGAGCGCTGGTGGCTCGTCGTCCTGACCACCGTCGTCGCTGTCGCGCTCGCCCTCGCCTACGTCGTGATCGCGCCGAAGGTCTACGAGGGCGAGGCCGACATGCTCGTCACGCCCGTCTCCAGCAGCGACGCCACCACGTCGGGCCTGGGGCTCATCGCGGACTCCAGCGACCCGACGCAGGACATCTCCACCGCCGCGCGCCTGGTCGCGACCACGTCGGTCGCCAAGCTCGTCAAGGACCGCCTGCACCTCCCCGGGACCCCCGAGGAGGTCCTCGGCGACATCGTCGTCGAGCCGATCGCCCAGTCCAACCTCGTCGCCGTGCGCGCGAGCCAGGGCTCCGGGGCGCAGGCCGCCCGCCTGGCCAACGCGTTCGCCCAGGCCGCGGTGGACGTGCGCACCACGCAGCTGCACCAGGAGATCGCCGCCCAGCTGCCGCAGCTGACCGAGCGCCTGCGCACCGGGCAGACCGCGCTGTCGCCGCGCGTCTCGGCGCTCACATCGCTCTCGGCCGGCGCCGACCCGACGATCCGCGTCGCCACGTCGGCCAGCCCGCCCAGCAGCCCCTCGGCGCCCAAGCCCAAGCTGGCGCTCGCCGCCGGCCTCCTCGGCGGCCTGATCCTCGGCCTCGGCGCCGCGTTCGCCTCGCAGGCGCTCGACCCGCGCCTGCGCCGCGAGGAGCAGATCCGCGAGCTGTTCCGCCTGCCGCTGCTGGCGCGCGTGCCGAAGCTCGCGGTCGCCCGCGCCGGCCAGCCGGTCCCGCCGTCGATGCTGTCCTCCGCCGCGGTCGAGGCCTACCGGACGCTGCGCGCCACGCTCACGGCGGCCGGCGACGCCCGCTCGGTGCTGGTCACGAGCTCGACCGCCGGCGAGGGGAAGACGACCACCGCGGTCAACCTCGCCTTCGTCCTGGCCCAGGCCGGCCACAAGGTCATCCTGGTCGAGGGCGACATGCGCCGCCCGAGCATCGTCGAGAGCCTCCACGTGCAGCCGACGACCGGCATCGGCGCGGTGCTCATCGGCTGGGCCCGGCTCGAGGACGCGCTGCTGACGACCGAGGAGTACGGCGAGAACCTGTCGTTCCTGCTGGCCGAGCGCGCCGGCGGCTCGCTCGCCGACCGCCTCTCGCTGCCGGCCGCGCGCCAGCTGATCGCCGACGCCGAGCAGCTGGCCGACTACGTGATCGTCGACTCGCCGCCGCTGACCGAGGTGGTCGACGCGCTCCCGCTCGCCCAGCGCGTCGACACGGTGGTCATCGTCGCGCGCGCCGGCGTCAGCCGCCTGAACCGCCTGCGCGACCTCGGCGACATGCTCGCCCAGGGCGGGATCACGCCGGCCGGGGTCGTGCTGACGGGGGCCGAGGGCATCCCGGACTCCCCGTACTACTTCGACGCCGAAGTCCCGCCGACCCCCGTCACCTGAGCCGCATGGTCGCGCGCCTGCGCACCTCGCCGGTTCCGCTGCCGCTGATCGCCCTCGCCGCCGCCGCGGCGGTGCTCGTGGGGGGCGTCAGCGGGGTCAAGCCCGTCTACGGCGTGGCGGTCGCGTTCGGCCTCGTGTTCGTCCTGGTCGTCGTCGGCGACCTCATGCTCGGCGTGTACGCGATGGTGCTGTTCGCGTTCCTCGAGACGCTCTCGCAGTTCGGCGGCCTCAGCGTCGCGAAGGTCGTCGGCGTGGTCCTGGCCGTCTCGTGGCTGGCGGTGATCGGCAGCGGCCGGCGCGACATCCCCAACCTCCTGGTCGACCGGCCCGGGCTGAGCTACCTGCTGCTCCTGTTCGTCGGCTGGACGGCCGCCTCGGTGATCTGGGCGCCGGTGCAGGGGGACGCGGTCACGAGCGTCACGCGCTACGCGCTCAACGCGGTGCTGATCCCCATCATCTACACCGCCGTGCGCGACCGGCGCGACGCGACGCGCCTGCTGGCCGTGGTGGTCGGGGGCGCGGCCGTCGCCGCGATCTCGGGGATCGTCTCCGCGCCGGGCACCGCGGCCGACGCGACGCGGGCGACCGGCACTGTCGGCGACGCCAACGAGCTGGCGGCCGCGCTGGTCATCGGCATGGCGGTCTCGGCGGCGTTCGCGGTCAACCGCCACGTGGCGTCGCCGTGGCGGCTGCTGTCGGTCCTGGCGGCGGGGCTGTGCCTGCTGGGGATCCTCCTGTCGCTGTCGCGCGGCGGCCTGCTCGGCCTCGCGGCCGCCGTGGTCGTGGCGGTCTTCGTCGCCGGCCGCTGGCGCCCGCAGGTGATGGCCGGCGCGACCGCCGTCGTGGTGATGGCCGTCGGGTACTTCGCGCTGTTCGCCTCGCTGCCGGCCAAGGAGCGCGTCACCAACGTCGGCGGCGGCACGGGCCGCGTCGACCTGTGGACGGTCGGGTGGCGGATGGTCCAGGACCATCCCGTCCGCGGCGTCGGCACGGGCCAGTTCCAGACCTCGTCGGTGCACTACCTGCTGCAGCCGGGCGCGATCCAGCGCGGCGACTTCATCCTGTCGCAGCCGAAGGTGGCGCACAACACGTACTTGAACATCCTCTCCGAGCTCGGGGTGGTCGGCACGGCCCTGTTCGGGGCGGTGCTGCTCTTCTCCCTGGGGTGCCTGCTGCTGGCCGCACGGGAGCTGCGCGCCGACGGCGACGAGCGCCTGGAGATCCTCGTCCGCGGCCTGCTGGCGGGCGTCGGCGGCTATCTCGTGACGCTGCTGTTCATCTCCGAGAACTACGCCAAGCTGCTGTGGGTCGTGCTCGCGCTGGGGCCGGCGATGCTGGCGGTCGTGCGCACGCGCGCCCCGGGGCCGCCGGGCGACGCCGACGCCGAGCGCGACGCGCCACCGGTTGCCGTCCCCGCATGAGCGCGCCCGCCGCGGGCACGATCGTCCAGGTCACCAACTGGAACAGCTCCTACCTCGGCAGCTTCATGACCAGCGAGCTGGCGCTGGCCGAGGCGGTGCGCGCGCGGTTCGGGCTGTCGACCCACTTCGTGCTGGCCGAGGGCGGCGGCGACGAGCCGTGGACGGCGGAGCTGGACGCCGCCGGCGTGTCCTGGTCGGTGATCCCCCCGGGCTCCGGTGCCGCCCGCGAGCATCTGCGCCGGCTGCTGGTCGAGCGCGACGGGCGCCTGATCCACGCGCACTTCACCGCCGGTGACCTGGCCGCCGCCGACGCGGCGCGCAGCGCCGGCGTGCCGTGCGTGTGGCATGTGCACACCGGCTTCCTGGGCTACTCGCTGCGCCAGCGGGTCAAGGACCTGTGGAAGATCCGCCACGTCGCCCGCCGCTCGGTCGACCGCGTGATCGTGCTCGGGCCGGCGCTGGCCGAGCTGGTCCGGCGCCGCGGAGTTCCGGCGCAGGACGTCGTCATGATCCCCAACGCCATCGCGCTGGAGCGCTTCGCCGAGCTGCCGTCCCGGGCCGCGGCGCGCGAGCGCCTGGGGATCGACCCCGCCGCCACGGTCGCGCTCGCGCTGGGCTGGTGGCCGGAGGTCAAGGGCGTCGACCTCGTGCTCGACGCGCTCGCGGCGCTCGCCGCCGCCGCCGACGCCGCCGCGCCCGCCGTCACCGGCCTGCTGGTCGGCGAGGACAAGATGTACGCGTTCATCGACGAGCGCCTCGGCGGCGAGGACCCCGACTGGCTGGTGCGATCGCGGTTCGTGAGCGATCCGGCGTGGCTGTACGCCGCCGCCGACCTCTTCGTCAGCGCCTCGCGGCACGAGGGCCAGTCCTTCGCCGCCGGCGAGGCGCTGGCCTGCGGGCTGCCGGTCGTGCTGTCCGACATCCCCGGCACGAAGCTCTACGAGCAGGCGGCCGGCACGACGACGTTCGCCAGCGGCGACGCCGGAGACCTGGCCGCGGCGATCGCCCGGCTGGCCGGGATGGGGGAGGGCGAGCGGGCCGCCGCGGAGGAGGCCAACCGCGCCTGGGCGCAGGCGCACCTGAGCATGCAGCGCTGGTGCGACGACGTCTGCGCCGTCTACGAGGAGCTCCTGGCCATCTGAGCCGTCAGGCCGGCGCGCCGCGCCGGCCGAGGATGCCGCGCACGATCGCGAGGTCCGCCGGGCGCAGCTCGCGCACCGCGACCAGGACGCCGAGGTAGACCACCGGCAGCAGGACGGCGCCGATCGCCATCCGCCACAGCGCCACCTCGCCGGTGCCCAGCGCCGCGAGCATCGCGCAGCCCACCGCCGCAGCGAGCAGCGTGCGGCCGGCCGTCAGCAGCAGCGGCCGCAGCGGCAGCCCGACGCGGCGGTGCAGGATCCACAGGTGCGCGGGCACCCACACCGCGTAGGCGGCGCTCGTGCCGATGCCGCCGGCGACCACGCCGACGCGCGGCAGCAGGATCACGTCGACGGCGACGTTGACCGACAGCATCGCCACCGCCACCGGCACGCGGCTGGCCGCGGCGCCGAGGTAGTTGACGCCCAGCGTCGCCAGCTGCGCGACACCGGCCAGGAACACGTAGGGCACGAGCGCGCGCAGGACCGCCGGCGCCTCGGGGAACTTGTCGCCGAACAGCACGTGGAAGATCGCTTCCGGCCAGACCAGCAGCGGTGGCAGCAGCAGCACCTGCAGGATCACCAGGTAGCGCAGGGTCGTGCTGAAGAGCCCGACGTCGGGGCCGCCGTCGCCGTGGCGGGCCAGGCGCGGCGCCACCGCCGAGGCGGCCGCCGCGGCGGGGTAGTCCAGGAAGGCGGCCAGCCGCATCGGGAGCTCGAATGCCGCGACGTGCGCGCCGCCGCCCAGGAACGCGGCGACCAGGAGCACGTCGATGCTCGCGAACACGCGGAAGGCGGTGTCGACGGCCAGCAGCGGCGCGGCGTAGGAGAGGATCCGCCGGCGGGAGACCACCGCCGGCGTCCCGCGCCGGCGCCAGAGCGGACCCAGGACGCGGGCGGCGACGGCCAGGCCCAGCGCCAGGCCGACCGTGTAGCCGAATGCGCGCCCGAACGCCGCGCCCGCCGCGCCGCCGCCGAGGACCACGAACGCGATGCTCGAGGACGCCTCCAGCAGGCTCTCGGTGGAGGCGACGAGCAGCCGGTAGCGGATCTGGCCGATGGCGTCGAGCGCGCCGAAGAGCAGCAGGAACGTGCTCTGCCCGACCAGCGACACCGCCACGATCCGCACCGGCCCGGTCGCGCCGTCGTTGCCGAAGGCCGAGCAGATCGCCGGGGCCAGGACGAAGAGCGCGAGCGCGGTGCCGACGCTCAGCGCGAGCTTGAGCTGCAGCGCCGTGCTGAAGATGTCGCGCACCGCGGCGGGATCGGAGCGGTGCTCGGCGATGAACCGGCCCGAGGAGGCCGAGACGCCGAGGTCGGCGGCGAGCGTCACCAGCGTGGCGATGCTCACCGCAAAGGCGAAGTGACCGTAGTCGTCGGGCGAAAGTGCTCGACCCAGGAAGATGGTCAGGAGCGCGGTCATCGCGGCGCCCACCATCTGGGCGGCGAACGCGAACCCGGCGTTGCGGCTGACGCGGTCCGGCTTCACCGGCCTCCGGCTCCGCGGGCGTGCCGGGCGCAACCGGGATCGTTGGACCGCAGGGGCAACGCGGCGGTCAGCTCAGGGGCGTGGGTGACCACGAGCCGCTAGGATGACGCGCCTCTACGGGCGGAGCGGCCAGCATGCTGGGATTGTACGTGACGTGTGGACAGCGGCGCCCGTATCTGCGCCGATGAGCGATCTCCTGGCCCTCTGCTACCACGCGGTGAGCGACCGATGGCCGGCCGCGCTGTCGGTGACGCCGGTCGCCCTCGAGCGCCAGCTCGCCCGGCTCGCGCGCCGTGGCTACGTCGGCACGACGTTCAGCGCGCTGGTCGCCGATCCTGCGCCGCGGCAGCGCACGGTCGCGATCACCTTCGACGACAACTACCGATCTGTGCTCGAGGTGGCCAAGCCGATCCTCGACCGCCACGGCTTCCCCGGGACGCTGTACGTGCCGACCGACTGGGTCGGCGAGGCGCGCCCGATGTCGTGGCCGGGCATCGACCGCTGGGTGGGGACCGAGCACGAGCCCGAGCTGTGCAGCCTCACGTGGGACGAGCTGCGCGGGCTCGACGCCGCAGGCTGGGAGATCGGGTCGCACACCTGCTCGCACCCGCACCTGACCGAGGTCGACGACGCGCAGCTGGCGCACGAGCTCCGCAGCTCCAAGGCCATGATCGAGGCCGAGCTCGGCCGGGCCTGCACCTCGCTGGCCTACCCCTACGGCGACTGGGACGAGCGCGTGCACACGGCCGCGCACGAGGCCGGCTACGCGGCCGCCGGCACGATCCCTCGCATGCTCTACCCGGCGCGCCCGCTGGTCTGGCCCCGCACGCCGATCTTCCACGTCGACACGCAGCTGCGGTTCACGCTGAAGGTGTCGCGCACGGTCCGCAGGCTGCGGGCGCGCCCCCGCGTCGTCGCCCTGGCCCAGCGCCTGCCCGGGCTGTGAGCGGCCCGGCGGCGTCGGCGCGCAC
>JAOPZP010000044.1 GCA_025964055.1 Conexibacter sp. | reverse complement strand
GGGGTCGTACACACCCTCAAAAGCTCCTGACTCACGCCCGGAGGCGCCGGGTACGCCGTTCTGCGATCGAGTCCGGGACACCGGGAGGAACAGCATGTACCAGCAGGTCTACGACCCCGTCGGCGGCTCGCTCGGGCTGTCGACGATCTTCGCCGTCTTGCCGCTCGTGACGCTCTTCGCGCTGCTGGGCGGACTGCGGCTCAGGGCGCAGTGGGCGGCGCTCGCGTCGCTCGCGGTGGCGATCGTCGTCGCGATCGCGGTCTACTCGATGCCGGTCGGCCAGACGCTGGACGCCGGCGTCGAGGGTGCGGCCTTCGGGCTGTTCCCGATCATGTGGATCGTCGTCAACGCGATCTGGATCTTCAACATGACGGAGGCGAGCGGCCACCTCGCGGTCTTGCGCCGCTCCTTCGCGCGTGTGTCCGACGACCTCCGCATCCAGGCCATCCTCATCGCCTTCTGCTTCGGGGCGCTGATCGAGGCGCTGGCGGGCTTCGGCACGCCGGTGGCGATCACCGCCGTCATGCTCGTCGCGCTCGGCTTCCGGCCGATGCTGGCCGCGTCCGTGGCGCTCGTCGCGAACACCGCGCCCGTCGCGTTCGGTGCGATCGCGGTGCCGATCACGACGCTCGCCTCGGTGAGCGGGCTCCCCAAGGACGACCTCGGCTCGATGGTGGGCCGCCAGACCCCGTGCCTGGCGCTCGTCGTCCCGCTGATCCTCGTGGCGATGGTGGACGGGCGGCGCGGTCTGCGCCAGACCTGGCCCGCCGCCCTGGTCGGGGGCGTCGCGTTCGCGCTCGGCCAGTTCGCCACGTCGAACTACATCTCGGTCGAGCTGACCGACATCGTGGCGTCGCTGGTCTCGGCGGCCGCGGTGGTGGGGTTCCTGCAGCTGTGGCATCCCACCGCGACGCCAACGCTGGCCGACCGCGGCCCGCGGCCGGCAGGCCCCGGCGGACGGCCCGCCATCGCCGGCGGTGCGACGTACGACCCGACGTTCGAGCGCGAGGCGCGGCGACGGGCCGACGACCACCGTGACACCGCCGGGGAGGTCGCGACGGCATACGCGCCGTACCTGATCATCATCGTGGTCTTCGCGCTGGCGCAGATCACCTGGCTGCCGTTCAAGGACTTCCTGGACAACCGCACGGCCGAGTTCGGCTGGCCCGGCCTGGACGTGCTCAACGCCAAGGGCGAGGCGCCGCTCTCGGAGACCTTCAAGTTCACCTGGGCGTCGGCGGCCGGCACGCTGCTGCTGCTCTGCGGCCTGCTGACGATGCCGGTGCTCCGGATCGGGGTCGCGCGCGCGGCACGCATCTGGGCCCGGACGGTCTTCGAGCTGCGCTGGGCGATCGTCACCGTCGCCGCCGTGCTCTCGCTCGCCTACGTGATGAACCTGTCGGGCGAGACCATCACGATCGGCCAGTGGCTGGCCGGCGCGGGCGGCTTCTTCGCCTTCCTGTCGGCGATGCTCGGCTGGTTCGGGGTGGCCGTCACGGGGTCCGACACGTCGTCGAACGCGCTGTTCGGCGCGCTGCAGGTCAGCGCCGCCCACAAGGCCGACCTCTCCCCCACGCTGATGGCCGCGGCCAACAGCTCGGGCGGCGTGCTGGGGAAGATGATCTCGCCGCAGAACCTGGCGATCGGCGCCGCGGCGGTCGGCCTCGCCGGGCAGGAGGGCGACCTGTTCCGCCGGGTGTTCGGCTGGAGCATCGTGCTCATGCTGCTGATGTGCGTCATCGTCTACCTGCAGAGCACCAGCCTCCTGTCCTGGATGGTTCCTTGATCGATGCATGGCTCGCTCATCAGCACCCTGCGCGCGGCCTGCGGTGACGAGCACGTCCTCACCGACCATCACCAGCTGCGGACGTACGAGTCCGACGGCCTGCTGCAGTACGCAGTCGTGCCCCGCGCGGCGGTGTTGCCGGGAACCGCCGAGGAGGTGGTGGCGGTGGTCCGCGCCTGCCACCAGCACGGCGTGCCATGGGTGGCGCGCGGCTCCGGGAGCGGGCTGTCGGGAGGCGCGCTGCCCGTCGAGGAGGGGGTGCTCGTCGTTCTCACCCGCCTGCGGCGCATCCTCGAGGTGGACCTGCCCAACCAGCGCGTCGTGTGCGAGCCGGGCGTCTCCAACACCGCGATCTCGGCCGCCGTGGGGCCCACCCACTTCTACCCGCCCGACCCGTCCAGCCAGATCGTCTGTTCGATCGGCGGCAACGTCGCCGAGAACTCGGGCGGCGCCCACTGCTTCAAGTACGGGTTCACCACCAACTACGTGACGGGGCTGGAGGTGGTGCTGCCCGACGGGTCGGTGGTGCAGCTGGGCGGCAAGGAGCTCGACTGCCCGGGCTACGACCTGCACGGCGTGTTCGTGGGGTCGGAGGGCACGCTCGGCGTGGCCACGCGGATCACGCTCCGGGTCGTGCCCACGCCGGAGTCGGTGCGGACGCTCGTGGCCTTCTTCGGGTCGCCCGCGTTGGCGGGCCACGCCGTCTCGGACATCGTCACCGCCGGGGTGGTGCCGGGCGCGATCGAGATGATGGACCGCCTCTCGATGGACGCCTCCGAGCAGGTGGCGCACGCGGGCTGGCCGGCCGACGCGGGCGCGGCGCTGCTCGTCGAGCTCGACGGCCCGGCGTCCGAGTGCGACGCGCGCTTCGAGGACGTCAGGCGGCTCTGCCAGGGCGCAGGCTGCAGCGAGGTGCGCGTGGCCCGCGACGCCGCGCAGCGCGAGGTGTTCTGGAAGATGCGCAAGGCGGCCTTCCCTGCGATGGGACGCATCAGCCCGCACTACTACGTGCAGGACAGCGTGATCCCGCGCACCAAGCTGGCCGAGGTGCTCGAGCGCATCGACGAGCTGGCCGGGAACTACGGCCTGCAGGTCGCCAACGTGTTCCACGCCGGCGACGGCAACCTCCATCCCCTGGTGTGTTACGACGGTCATGCGGCGGGCGAGGCGGAGCGCGCCGAAGAGCTGGCCGGTGAGATCGTCCTGGCCTGCGTGCAGGCGGGCGGCTCGATCACCGGTGAGCACGGGGTCGGCGTCGACAAGAAGCGCTACATGCCGAAGATGTACGAGGAGCCGGACCTCGCCGCCTTCCAGAAGCTTCGCTGCGCCTTCGATCCCGACGGGCTGGCCAACCCGGGCAAGGTCATGCCCACCCCGCGGTTGTGCGGTGAGGTGCCGGGCCCCTACCGCCGGCATCCGCTCGAGGCGGCCGGGCTCGCCGAGCGGTTCTGAGGCGGAGATGGTCGAGACCACCGCGCATCACGTCCTGCCGGCCAGCGCCGAGGAGGCCGCGGCGCTGTTGGGTGATGCCGACACAGCGGTGCGCCTCCGCGGAGGCGGGACGAAGCTGGGATGGGGCCGCCCGATCGAGGCGCCGCTGCAGCTCGGCACCGCGCGCCTCGACGCGATCGTCGAGCACAACGAGGGCGACCTGACGGCCGTGCTGCAGGCCGGCGTTCCCCTGGCACGGGCGCAGGAGGCGTTCGCCGCCGCCGGCCAGATCCTCGCCCTCGACCCGCCCGACGGGGGCGCCACGATCGGCGGCCTGGTGGCCACCGGCGACAGCGGGCCGCTGCGTCACCGCTACGGCGCGCCCCGCGACCTCGTGCTCGGCGTCCAGGTCGCGCTCCCCGACGGCAGCGTGGCCCGGGCGGGCTCCAGGGTCATCAAGAACGTCGCCGGCTATGACCTCGCCAAGCTCATGAGCGGCGCGTTCGGGACCCTCGGGCTGTTGACCGAGGTCACCGTCCGGCTGCACCCGCGGCCGTCGGGGTGGTGCACCGCCGTCGGGCGGTCCGACGACCCGCAAGCGCTGGCCGAAGCGGCGTCCGAGCTGGCTCACCGCCCGCTGGAGGCCGAGGCGCTGGACCTGCGCTGGGAGGGCGAGGCCGGCGCGGTGCTGGCCCGCTTCGGCGGGCCGTCCGCCGGCGACCGCGCCGAGGCCGCGCTGCGCGTGCTGGGGCACGCCGGGCTGCAGGCCGAGGGCACCGAGGATGACGAGTCGTTGTGGGCCGCACAGCGCGACGGCCAGCGCGGCGCCGCGGTGCTGCGCGTCACGACCACCCAG
>JAOPZP010000331.1 GCA_025964055.1 Conexibacter sp. | reverse complement strand
GCCGCGGCGCTCCCGCCGCTGCCGTGCCAGGCCGCGGTGAACGGCGTCGCGCCGGCCGGCGGCGGCCCCGGGTCCGGCTGCGGAGGGGCGGCAGGAGGCGGCGACCAGCCACCCTGGGCCGGATCGGTGTCCAGCTCGCCGCCGCGGCCGACCGACTCCAGCTCCCGCTCGAGCTCCTTGAGCTTGCGCTCGAGCTCGCTCAAAGTCGTTGTGACGTCGCTCTCCATAGTCGTGGCGATCTCTCGCGGTAGCGGGAAGCGAAGCCAGTGACGTCACTCTCCACTGCCCGCGAGCGTATCTGGCAGCGCAGAGGGACGCCAACCGGCGGGACGGATCGACCACCGGAAGCCGGTGGCCGATCCGCCGTCCGTCACCGGCCGAGGATCTCCATGGCGAGGTCGGCGACCTCGGTGGGCGTGCGCCCGACGCGCACGCCCTTGGACTCCAGCGCCTCGGCCTTGGCGGCCGCGGTGCCCTTGGAGCCCGAGACGATCGCGCCGGCGTGGCCCATCGTCTTGCCGGGCGGGGCGGTGAACCCGGCGATGTAGGCCACGACGGGCTTGGTGACGTTGTCGGCGATGTACTCGGCCGCGCGCTCCTCGGCGTCGCCGCCGATCTCGCCCGACAGGACGATCAGCTCGGTCTGGTCGTCGGCCTGGAACAGCTCGATGATGTCGATGAACGACGAGCCCGGGACGGGGTCGCCGCCGATGCCGACGATCGACGAGTTGCCGAAGCCGGCCTGGGCCAGCGTGTTGCCGATCTGGTAGGTCAGCGTGCCCGAGCGCGACACGACGCCGACGTTGCCCTCCTTGAAGAAGGACGCGGGGATGATGCCGACGTTGGCCTTGCCCGGCGACAGGATCCCCGGGCAGTTCGGGCCCACCAGGCGCGTGCCGGTGCGCTGCAGCTGGGTGTAGACCCGCAGCTCGTCGTGCGCCGGGATGCCCTCGGTGATGCAGATGACCAGCGGGATGCCGGCGTCGGCGGCCTCGAGGATCGAGTCGGCGGCGAAGCGCGGCGGCACGAAGATCATCGCGACGTTCGCGCCCGTCTCCGCGACGGCGTCGCGGAAGGTGTTGAACACCGGGATGCCCTCGACGTCCTGGCCGGCCTTGCCGGGCGTGACGCCGGCGACCACGTTGGTCCCGTAGCGCTGGTTGTTGAGCGCGTGGAACGTGCCCTCGCGGCCGGTGATGCCGGAGACGACCAGCTTGGTGTCGTTGTCGATCAGGACGCTCATGCGAGCACCTCTCCCTTGGCCAGCGCCACGACCTTCTGGGCGGCCTCGTCCATCGTGGCCGCGGTGGTGACGTTCGGAAGGTCGGCGTCGGCGAGGATCCGGCGGCCCTCGACGTCGTTCGTGCCGTCCAGGCGGACCACGAACGGGACCGACGGCTCGAGCGTCTTGAACGCCTCGATGAGGCCGTTGGCGACCTCGTCGCAGCGGGTGATCCCGCCGAAGATGTTGAACAGCACGGCCTTGACCTTGTCGTCGGACAGGATCACCTCGACCGCGCTGGTGATGGCCTCGGCCTTCGATCCGCCGCCGGCGTCGAGGAAGTTGGCCGGCGCGCCGCCGTAGTGCGCGACGACGTCGAGCGTCGACATGACCAGCCCGGCGCCGTTGCCCAGGATGCCGATGTCGCCGTCGAGCTTGACGTAGGTCAGCCCGCGCTCGTGCGCCATCTGCTCCTGCGGATCCTCGTCGGAGGGGTCGCGCAGGTTGGCGTTGTCGGGGTGGCGGAACAGCGCGTTGTCGTCCAGCGTGACCTTGGCGTCCAGCGCGGCGACCTTGCGCTCGGGCGTGACGATCAGCGGGTTGACCTCGACCAGCAGCGCCTCCTCGGCGATGAAGGTCCCGTAGAGCTGGTGCAGGAACGCGCCGACCGGGCGCACCAGGTCGGCGTCGACGCCGGCCTCGAAGGCCAGGCGGCGCCCGTGGTAGTCCTGGAAGCCGAGCAGCGGGTCGACGTGCAGCGTGGCGATCGCGCCCGGGTTGGTGTCGGCCACCTCCTCGATGTCCATGCCGCCCTGCGTGCTGAGCATGATCAGCGGCGCCTTGGCGCCGCGGTCGAACACGATCGAGGCGTAGTACTCGGACTCGATCTGCGGCGCGGCGGTCTCGACCCAGACCTCGTGGACCGTGAAGCCCTTGATGTCCATGCCGAGGATTGCGCCGGAATGCTCGCGCGCCTCGTCCTCGTCGGAGGCGATCTTGATGCCCCCGGCCTTGCCGCGACCACCGATCTTCACCTGGGCCTTGATGGCGCAGGGAAAGCCAACTTCCTTGGCGGCAGCGACGGCTTCGTCGACCGTTCGTGCCGGGCGCCCGTCGGGGACGGGGATTCCATGTCGGGCGAAAAGCTGCTTGCCCTGATATTCGAGGAGGTCCATGAGCGGTCGCCGACAGTAGCGAAATGGCACAATCCCACGCCGCATGGCTCTTCCTAAGAACATCCAGTGGGTCACCTTCGACGTCTACGGGACGCTCATCGACTGGGAGAGCGGGGTCGCAGACGCTTTTCAGCGTGAAGCCAAGCGTGACGGCTTCACCATCGACCGCACCCAGGTCGTCGACCTCTTCCTCCAGGCGACGGCCGAGATCCAGAGCGGTTCCTACGAGCTCTACGCCGAGGTGCTGCGCCAGGCCGCGGTCAAGATCGCCAAGGAGATCGGCTGGCCGCTGGAGCCCTCGCGCTCCGGCTTCCTGCCCGACTCGATGGTCCGATGGGGCGCGTTCAAGGAGACGATGCCCCAGCTCAAGAAGTTCCTGAGCAAGTACCAGACGGGGCTGATCTCCAACATCGACGACAAGCTCCTGGGCCAGACGCGCCGCCACATCCCGGCGGACGTCGACCTCGTCGTGACCGCCCAGCAGGTCCGCTCCTACAAGCCCGATCCCGCCCACTTCAACGAGTTCGCCCGGCGCATCGGCGGCAAGAAGGGATGGGTGCACATCGCCTCCGGCCTCTACACGGACATCGAGCCGGCGACCAAGCTGAAGGTCCCGACGATCTGGGTCAACCGCCGCAAGGAGGAGATCCCGCCCGGCGGCAAGAAGCCGACGGCCGAGGTCAAGAACCTCCTCGAGGCCGCCAAGCTGCTCGGCCTGTAGGGCCGGCCGCGCCGTGCAGGTCGTCGCGCTCCATCCCGGCGTCATCGTCGCCCGCAGCACGAAGTGGCAGACGACCAGCACGGTGCTGCACCAGGGCGAGGAGACCTTCGTCGTCGACTCCCCGGTGTTCCCCGACGAGCTCGACGCGATGTCGGGGATCCTCGCCCAGGCGGGCTGGGGGCTCTCGGGCCTGCTCGCCACGCACGGCGACTGGGACCACCTCCTGGGGCGCCTGGCGTTCCCCGAGGCGTCGCTGGGCGTCGCCGAGACGACCGCGGCGCGCCTGCGGGCCGAGCCGGGCGTGGCCCAGCGGCGGCTGCGCGAGGTCGACGAGGACGACTACGTGCAGCGGCCCAAGCCGCTGTCTCTCGGCCAGGTCCAGGCGCTGCCGGTGCCGGGCAAGCTGGAGCTGGGCGAGGAGGAGATCGAGCTGATCCCCGCCGACGGGCACACCGCGGACGGCATGGCGGTCTGGGCGCCGTTCGCGCGCGTCCTCATCCCCGGCGACTACCTGTCGCCCGTCGAGATCCCGATGATCGGCGAAGGCGGCAGCGTCAGCGCCTACGTCGCCACGCTCGAGCGCCTGGCGCCGCAGGTCGCCGAGGCCGACTGGGTGGTCCCGGGGCACGGTGCGCCGATCGACGGCCAGCGCGCGGCGGCGATCCTGCGCGAGGACCTGGCCTACGTCGAGGCGCTGGCGGCGGGCGCCGGTGCCGAGGCACCCCTGCCCCTGGCGCGCCGCGACCGCGTCCAGAAGGCGATTCACGCCCGCAACGTCGCGAGCGTCGCATGACCCTCCAGCACGTCTCGCTGGAGACGCGCCTGGGCGACACGGACGCCGAGGTCGCGTTCTGGGCGCTGCTGGGCTTCGCACGGGTGCAACCGCCGGGCGAGCTCGGCGAGCGCTCGACCTGGGTCCAGTCCGGCACGACCCAGATCCACCTGCTGCACGCCGACGAGCCGGTCGTGCCGCCTGAGGCGCACGTGGCGGTGGTCTGCGCCGCCTTCGAGGACACCATGGAGGCCCTGGCCGCCGCAGACTTCCCCGTGGACCCACACACGCCTTACTGGGGCGCGGCCCGCGCCTTCACCCGGTCGCCGGGAGGGCACCCGGGTCGAGGTGATGGCGGCGCCGCCGGCGTAGGGGCGCTCTCCGTCCCCGCGTATCAACGGCGATCGGAAGGAAGCGATCGCACTCTCGGCGTCACGCCTCCGGCCCCGCGTCCAGGTGCCGCCGCATGTACAGGTCGCGCGGTGCGTCGTCGGAGGCGCGTTCGCGGAAGCCGAAGGAGCGGTAGAGCGCCAGGCCCGCCTCGTTGGCCTCCGAGACGTCGAGCTCCATGCGGCGGCAGCCGCGCTCGAGCGCGCGTTCGGTCGCGAGCTCGAGCATGGCGCGGGCCACGCCGCGGCCGCGGGCCTCGTCGGTGACGAAGACGTCCTCGACCAGGCAGTCGCCGCCCGCGCGCCAGATGCCGCGGCGGAAGCGCAGCTGGACGACGCCGCTGGGCGCCGAGTCCTCGTCGGGCGCGGCGAGCAGGAACTCGGTGTCGCGCTCCTCGATCAGCCGCTCGACGCCGGCGAGGAACGCGTTCTCCGACGGCCAGTCGTAGCCGAGGTGGTCGCGGAACGCGACGAGCAGCCGCGCGACGATCTCGGCCTCGTTCGGGCCGGCCTTCCAGGCATGGACGGGCATCAGCTCTCCCGGTGGACGAGCCAGCGGGACGTCATGTCGGCGACGACGTCGCCGGCGCCGTCGGTGAGCCCGACGGCGATGGCGAAGCGCACCTCGCCGTCGCGCTCGAGCTCCTCCAGGAGCTCGGCGGGCGTGGCGGCGAGGACGGCCGTCGCGGTGATGGCGGCCCGTGGGATCTTCTTGTAGGTGATCTCGGCGCCGTCGGCGAGCGGCTCGACGGCCTCGAGGTGCTCGACGAACGTGGCGGCCAGCGCGGCGCCGGCCGCGGCCTGGCCGGCGGCGAAGAGCGCGCTGGCGTGCTGGGAGCCGACGTGGTTGCGCAGCCCCGCGTCGTCGGGCAGCCGCACGACGGCGCGCCCGATCGCCAGCTCGACCACCTCCAGCCCCAAGTGCTGGTTGAACGGCACGGCCTGCTCCAGGCCGGCGCGCATCGCCTCGAAGTCCATGCGCCGGCAGCCTACCGGGGGCGCTCAGACGTCCAGCAGCTGCAGGAGATCGGTCGCGACCGTGACGTGCGGATGGACCGCCGCGGCGCGCGCCTGCAGGTCGGCCTCGTCGGCCGTCGGCGGGACGTGGATGAGCACCAGGTGCTCGGCCCCCGCGTCGACCGCGACCTGCGCGGCGGCGGCCGGCTCGGCGTGCCCGGGGGCGGCCGGCGGCCCCCAGCTGTCGTGGCCCAGGACGCGGACCCCGCGGGCGAAGTCCACCGTGCCGGGGTCCTCCATCGTGTCGGTGCACCACACGAGCGCGTCGCCGAACCGCAGCCCGAGCGTCGGGTCGGTGTGCCGGTCCTGGCGGCGCGCGCGGACGGCGACGCCGGCGATGTCGATCTCGCCCGGCCGCAGCTCGCCCACCGGGATTCCCAGCTCGGGCAGGCTGACCGGCATGACCGGGTGGGTGAAGAGGCGGGCCAGGACGTCGGCGGTGGGGACGTCGTACAGCGCGGCGCCGGGACCGTGGACGCGGACGTCGAGGTCGCCGAGCTCGGTGAGGTAGGCCAGGCCGCAGACGTGGTCGATGTGGAAGTGCGTCAGCAGCACCTCCAGGCGCGTGCGGCCCGCCAGCAGCGCGCGATCGGTGATCAGGCGTCGGATCCCCGTGCCCGCGTCCACGACGATCGCCGCGTCGCCGTCCTCCGGGAGGATCAGCAGCGACGACGTCTCGCGCCGCCCCGTCGGGATGAAGCCGCCGCTGCCCAGGATGGTGGCGGTGGCCTCCATGCAGCTACTGCGCGGCCGCTGGTGACTTGATGGTGGCGATGGGGGCGCCGGCCTGGATCGGCTCGCCCTCCTTGATCGAGAGCGTCTCGATCGTCCCCGCCTTGTGCGCGGTGATCTCGTTCTCCATCTTCATCGCCTCGATGATGCAGAGCAGCTGGCCCTCCTCGACCGTCTGGCCCTGCTCGACGAGCACCTTCCACATGTTGCCCTGCAGCGGGGAGACGAGCTCGTCGGCGCCGCCGCCGGCGCCCTTCTTGCGCTCGCCGCGCTTCTTCGGGCCGGCGCCGTTGGCGGTTCCTGCAGCCACCGCTGCTCCGCCGACCGGCGGCGGCCCGATCACGGTGACGTCGAAGCGGCGACCCGACACCTCGACGGTGTAGGCCTGCTCGATCTTCTCGTCCTCGTCGTCGGAGGGCGGGGCCGGCGCGGGGAACGCGAGCGTCTTCAGCCACGCCTTGTCCTCGACGAGGTCGCGGCAGGTCTCGGCGTCGTTCCACTGGCGCGTGGCCAGCAGCGCGGTGTGGAACGGGATCAGGGTCTTGAGGCCCTCGATCTCGTACTCGCCGAGCGCGCGCAGCATGCGGCGCGTGGCGCTCTCACGGTCCTTGTCCCAGACGATCAGCTTGGCGACCATCGGGTCGTACATCGGCGTGACCTCGCCGCCCGGGCCGACGCCCGAGTCGACGCGCACGCCCGGACCGCTGGGCTCCTTGTAGTCGCCGATCTTGCCCGGGGCGGGGGCGAAGTTGCGGGCGGCGTCCTCGGCGTTGATGCGGCACTCGATGGCGTGGCCGCGCAGGACGACGTCGTCCTGCGTGACGGTCAGCGGCTCGCCGGCGGCGGCGAGGATGCCCTCGCGCACGATGTCGATGCCGGTCACCATCTCGGTCACGCAGTGCTCGACCTGGACGCGGGTGTTCATCTCCAGGAAGAAGTACTCGCCGTCCTGGAGCATGCCCTCGATCGTGCCGGCGCCGACGTAGTCGACGGCCTTGGCCGCGTCGACGCCGATCTTGCCGATCCGGGCGCGCAGCTCCTCGTCGACGGCCGGGGCCGGCGACTCCTCGATGAGCTTCTGGTGGCGACGCTGCACCGAGCAGTCGCGCTCGCCCAGGTGGATGACGTGGCCGTGGCGGTCGGCGAGGATCTGGACCTCGACGTGGCGCGGGTCGGGCAGGTAGCGCTCGAGGTACACCGTGCCGTCGGAGAAGAACTTCTCGCCCTCGCGCGAGGCGCCCTCGAAGGCGTCCTTGAGCTTGTCCTCGGTCAGCGCGACGCGGAAGCCCTTCCCGCCGCCGCCCGACGCCGCCTTGACGGCGACCGGGAAGCCGATCTCGTCGTTGGCGATGCGCAGCGCGTCCTCGTAGGTGTCGACGGCCTCGGTCGTGCCGGGCACGATCGGGACGCCGGCGGCCTGCATCAGCTCGCGCGCCTTGGTCTTGGAGCCCATCGCGTCGATGGCCGACGCGGGCGGGCCGATGAAGACGACCCGGGCCTCCTCGCACGCGCGGGCGAAGGCGGCGTTCTCGGCCAGGAAGCCGTAGCCCGGGTGCACGGCCTCGGCGCCGGACTCCTTGACGACCTCGAGGATCTTGTCCACGTTGAGGTAGCTCTCGGCGGCGGTCGGACCCCCGAGGAGGTACGCCTCGTCGGCGCGCTGGACGTGCAGCGCGTCGCGATCGATCTCCGAGTAGACGGCGACCGACGCGATCCCCATCTCCTGCAGCGTCCGCATGACGCGGATGGCGATCTCGCCCCGATTTGCGACCAGAACCTTGGAGAACATGCGGCGCGGAAGGCTACTTCAGTACCGGTTTCGGCGATCCGTGGCCCGATCGGGTGTGTTGGAGGATCGAGCAGGGCAGGGTGGCGTCGGAAGGCATCACCGTCTCTGCTTGCGCCGCAAGGCGCGAGACCGGCCTATAGGGACACCACCTGGGCCAGGGCGGCGGGGGCAGGTCAGAGCGCTCCCGCCGCCCACTCCTCTTGGGATCGAGCGGTGCGTGCGGTCGCGCTGCCGGCGGGTCGGCGTCCCGCGCGGCCGCTGGTCGTGCTGCGGTGCGTGGTTCGTCGGCAATGACGGCGAAGTCAGCGGGGTGCCGGCGTCGTCGGTCTCCGCGGGAGCCGGGGCGGGCGCACGTTCGGGCTCGAGCGCGGGGGGTGGGCCTGTTCGGCGCGGTGCCACCGCGGTGTTCGGGCCCACCCTGGGGCGCCGGCGGCGGGACGGTGGCGGTGGGCCCGTTTGGCGCGACGGGACCGCGGCGTTCGGGCCCACCCTGAGCGTTGACGGGAGATCGGTGGCGGTGGGCCTGTTCCCGGACGCCCTGCGTCTGCCAACGGGCCCACCCTGGGCGTTGGCGGCAGACCGGTGGCGGTGGGCCTGTTCGCGGACGTCCTGCGTCCGCCATCGGGCCCACCCTGGGCGTTGGCGGCAGATCGGTGGCGGTGGGCCTGTTCGCGGACGTCCTGCGTCCGCCATCGGGCCCACCCTGGGCGTTGGGGGGAGACCGGTGGGGGCGGGCCTGTTTGGCGCGGTGTGACCGCGGCGTTCGGGCCCACCCCGGGGCGTTGGCGGCGGATCCATGAGGTGGGCCTGTTTGGGCGCTGCAGGACCGCGGTGTTCAGGCCCACCCCCTTTTCCAGCAGGCCCGCGGCAGAGCAGACACGGCCGCGCCGGCCCTCAGGCCTCGTCGTCATCGCCCACGAACCACGCACCGCATCACCTCGGCGCCGGCGCTGGGCTCCGCCCACGCCCAGACCGCCTCCGTCAGAGAACTACCCCGCGACCATCCCGCCCGCCACCGTGTCGTTCGTCGCCTCGTCGATGAGGATGAACGCCCCCGTCACGCGGTTGCGCGAGTACGGGTCGGTGACGAGCGGCCGGCGCACGCGCAGGCGCACGCGGCCGATGTCGTTGAGGCCCAGCTCGGCGGGCGCCGGGCCGCGCTCGAGCGTGTGGACGTCGACGTGGTCGACGATCGCGTCGACCACGGCGTCCACGGTCTGGG
>JAOPZP010000394.1 GCA_025964055.1 Conexibacter sp. | reverse complement strand
GGGGTCGACCACGCGGCGCGGCTGGCGGCGGAGCTCGGCCCGCGCTGCGGGCTGGACGTGGTCCCGGTGCTCGGGCGCCGCATGTCGGGCGCCGGACGTCAGGCCGGCAGCAGCCGCCGTGCGCGGCTGGCCGCGGGCCGCCTGCCGGTGACCGTGCGCGGGGCCGTCCCGCCCGTGGCCGTGCTCGTCGACGACGTGTTCACCACCGGCGCGACGCTGCACGCGTGCGCGCAGACGCTGCGGGCCGCCGGGTGCCACGAGGTGCGGGCGGCGGCCTACGCGCGCACGCTGCCGCGCGGCTGAGCACCGCCTGATCAGGCGTTGAGAGGTGTTGCCGGATCGGCCCGCCGGGTCTACGGTGTTGGGGGCCAGATGATCCCAGCCCCCAGGAGGGCCGCATGCAGATCGAGGTCAAGGGCCGCCACATGACCATCTCGGACGACATCCGAGACCACGTGGAGAAGCGCTTTGCCAAGGTGGGCAAGCAGGTGTCGGAGCTCGCGACGCTGGAGGTGGAGCTCTGGGAGCACCAGAACCCCTCCAACCCGGACTCCCACGTGGCCGAGGTGACGTTGCGCGTCAAGGGGACGACCCTGCGCGCCAGCGACTCCTCGCGGGACATGGTCCACTCGATCAACCTCTGCGCCGACGAGCTCGCCATCCAGGTCAAGCGCCACCGCGACAAGCGGCGAAAGCGCAGGGAGTCGCGGGCCGCGGCGCTCCAGCCGCCTGGGATGGCGTCCTCGTCGGAGGGCGTCTCCGCCGCGCTGTAGCGGGCGATCGCAGGCCGATCGCGACCGCCGGACGGGAGGGGCGAATCCGTCATGGGTTCGCCCCGACCGCTGAGCTTGCGCCGACTACACTGAAGCCATGGGTCTCCTTGACCGTGCGCTGAACATGGGTGAGTCGAAGCAGTTCCGCCAGCACGAGAAGCGTGTGGCGCGAATCGGCGACTTCGAGCCGGAGCTGGAGCTCGAGTCCGACGACGAGCTCCTCGAACGGATGGACGCGCTGCGCGAGCACGTGCGCAGCCAGCCGACCGACGACAAGATCGACGCCGCGCTCGACCTGGTGCTGCCCGAGTGCTTCGCCATCGTCCGCGAGGTCGGCAAGCGCAAGATGAGCATGCGCCACTTCGACGTGCAGCTCATCGGCGGCATGGTCCTCCACGGCGGCTCGATCGCGGAGATGCGCACCGGTGAGGGCAAGACGCTCACCGCCACGCTCGCGGTCGTCCTGAACTCGCTCGCCGGCCGCGGCGTCCACGTCGTCACCGTCAACGACTACCTGGCCAAGCGCGATGCCGAGTGGATGATGCCCCTCTACGAGGCGTGCGGCGTGACCGTCGGCATCCTCCAGAACAACATGGAGTACGAGGAGAAGGTCGAGGCCTACGCCTGCGACGTCACCTACGGCACCAACTCCGAGTTCGGCTTCGACTACCTGCGCGACAACATGGCGCAGACCATCGAGGAGAAGGTCCAGCACGGCGGGCGCCTCGGCGAGGACGGCCGCCCGGTCGCGATGCACTTCTTCGGCGTCGTCGACGAGGTCGACAACATCCTCATCGACGAGGCCCGCACGCCGCTGATCATCTCCGGCGCCCCCGAGGCCGCCGCCGACCACTACGTGAAGTTCGCCAAGCTGGCCAAGGTCATGTCGTCGGGCAAGACGCCCGAAGGCATGGACCCGCGCTCCCGCAAGGACTTCGTCGCCGACTTCGACTTCGAGTACGACGAGAAGCACAAGACCGTCGCGGTCACCGAGCAGGGCGTCGCCAAGGCCGAGAAGTTCCTCGGCATCGGCCACCTCTACCGCGCCGAGAACGGCCCGCTGGTCAACCACCTGATCCAGGCGCTGAAGGCCGAGTCGCTCTACAAGAGAGACGTCGACTACGCCGTCGTCGACGGCGAGGTCAAGATCATCGACGAGTTCACGGGGCGCATCCTCGACGGCCGTCGCTGGTCGGAGGGGCTGCACCAGGCCGTCGAGGCCAAGGAGGGGGTGACCGTCCAGGAGGAGAACCAGACCATGGCGACGATCACCCTCCAGAACTACTTCCGCATGTACTCCAAGCTCTCCGGGATGACGGGCACCGCCCTCACCGAGGCGACGGAGTTCATGAAGATCTACAAGCTCCCCGTCGTCCAGATCCCGACCAACCGGCCGATGGTCCGCAAGGACCGCAACGACCAGGTCTACAAGACGCGCGACGGCAAGTGGTCGGCGCTGCTGCGGGCCATCC
This sequence comes from Conexibacter sp., assembly GCA_025964055.1. Lineage (GTDB taxonomy): Bacteria > Actinomycetota > Thermoleophilia > Solirubrobacterales > Solirubrobacteraceae > Baekduia. The sequence continues at coordinate 13,155 of JAOPZP010000394.1, read as the reverse complement.
AGGAGCGCCACGCGCTCGGCCAGCCGATCCTCGTCGGCACGATCTCCGTCGAGGTCTCCGAGATGCTGTCGGCCAAGCTCGACAAGCTCGGGATCACCCACGCCGTCCTGAACGCCAAGCCCGAGCACGCCGCCCGCGAGGCCGACGTGGTCGCCGAGGCCGGGCGCCCCGGCGCCGTCACGATCGCCACCAACATGGCCGGCCGCGGCGTCGACATCAAGCTCGGCGGCAACCCCGAGCACCAGGCCGAGATCGAGCTGCGCAACCTCGGCCTCAACCGCGGCGACCCCGACTTCGACGAGCGCTTCGCCGACGTGCTGCCCAAGGTGACCGAGCGCATCGCGGCCGACCACGACAAGGTCATCGAGTCCGGCGGGCTGTTCATCTGCGGCACCGAGCGCCACGAGTCGCGGCGCATCGACAACCAGCTGCGCGGCCGCTCCGGGCGCCAGGGCGACCCGGGCGAGTCGCGCTTCTTCCTCAGCGCCGAGGACGACCTCGTGCGCCTGTTCGCCGGCGACCGGATCTACAAGATCCTCGACAAGCTCGGCACGGTCGACGAGGACGGCAACGAGGAGCCGATCGAGGCCTCGATGCTGTCCAAGCAGATCGAGAAGGCGCAGAAGAAGGTCGAGGAGCAGAACTTCCTCATCCGCAAGCGCGTCCTCGAGTACGACGACGTCATGAACGAGCAGCGCCGCGTCGTCTACCAGTACCGCGACGAGGTGCTGGAGGGCCGCGACATGGGCCCGGTGGCGCGCGAGAACCTCGCCGACGTCATCCGGCGCGTGGTCGACGAGTACACGGCCAGCGAGTTCGTCGAGGACTGGGACGTCGACGGCCTGTTCACCGCCCTGGGCGACATCTTCCCGACCGGCTTCGGCCCCGACCGCCTCGACGACGTCAACGAGCGCGAGGAGCTCATCGAGCTGCTCACCACGGAGGCGCTGTCGCTGTACGACCGCCGCGAGGCGGAGCTCGGCGACGAGCTCATGCGTGCGCTCGAGCGCTATCTGCTGCTGCAGATCATCGACAACAAGTGGCGCGAGCACCTGTACGACATGGACTACCTGCGCGAGGGCATCCACCTCCGCGGGTTCGCCCAGATCGAGCCGATCGTCGCCTACAAGAACGAGGCGTTCGACCTCTTCACCGACCTGATGAACACCATCTGGGCCGACTTCGCGCGGATGATCTTCCACGTCGAGGTCGAGGTGGAGGCCGAGAACGGCGCCGCCGCCGCCCCGCAGCTGCCGGTCAGCAGCGGTCCGGTGGGCACGATGACCTACACCGGCGGCGTCGGCACCCAGCAGCCCAGCGCGCTGAACACCGCGCAGGCCGGCGGCGGCGTGGCCACCGACGGCGCGGTCGAGGAGCTCGACGCCGCGCCGATCGTGCAGCAGCGCCGCGTCGACGAGCACGAGCTCATCGGGCGCAACGACCCGTGCTGGTGCGGCTCGGGGCGCAAGTACAAGAAGTGCCACGGCGCCTAGCGGCGCCTGGCGGCGGGCGCACCGACCCGCGTGACGGGCAGGCAGCGGATACCCTCGATGGTGCATGGCCACCGCCGCCGACACCCCCACACCCCAGCGCCTGAGCGCGATCCACGCGAGCTTCGACCGGCTGCGCGAGAGCACCGATCCCGACGCCCTGGCGAGCACCGCCGCCGAGCTCGAAGGGCAGATGCAGGCGCCCGGCTTCTGGGACGACTCCGACGCCGCCGCGAAGGTCTCGGCCCAGCACGCCCGCACCACGCGCAAGCTCAAGGCCTTCCAGGAGCTGGCCTCCGACGTCGACGACCTCGACGGGCTCGTCGAGCTCGCCGAGGAGGACGAGGAGATGGCCACCGAGCTGATCGAGCAGCTCGGCTCGATCGAGGACCGCCTCGCCGCGCTGGAGGAGGAGCGCCTGTTCTCCGGCCCCTACGACGCCGGCGACGCGCTGGTCACCGTCAACGCCGGCGCGGGCGGCACCGACGCCCAGGACTGGGCCGAGATGGTGCTGCGGATGATGATGCGCTGGGCCGAGTCGCGCGGCTTCAAGGTCGAGCTGCTCGAGGCCAGCGCGGGGGAGGAGGCGGGGATCAAGTCCGCGACCTTCCGCGCCGCGGGCGAGAACGCCTACGGCCTCTTCAACGCCGAGCAGGGCGTCCACCGGCTCGTGCGGATCTCGCCGTTCGACGCGCAGTCGCGCCGCCAGACCGCCTTCGCGGGCGTCGAGGTCGCGCCGGTCATCGAGGACACCGGCGACGTCGAGATCGACTCCGACGACCTGCAGATCGACACCTACCGGGCCTCCGGCGCGGGCGGCCAGCACGTCAACAAGACCGACTCGGCGGTCCGGATCACCCACCGCCCGAGCGGCATCGTCGTGCAGTGCCAGAACGAGCGCTCGCAGTCGGCCAACAAGGACACCGCGATGAAGATGCTGCGGGCCAAGCTGCTGGAGCGCTACGAGCGCGAGCGCCAGGAGGAGATCGCCAAGGAGCGCGGCGAGACGCTCGACGTGAACTTCGGGTCGCAGATCCGGTCCTACGTGCTGCACCCGTACACGATGGTCAAGGACCACCGCACCGACCGCGAGATGGGCGACGCCCAGCGCGTGCTCGACGGCGACCTCGACGGGTTCGTCCGCGAGTACCTGCTCAAGGCCGCGGGCTAGCGGTGAGCGCCGCCGAGACGCCGGCCTCGGGGCCCAGCGAGCAGCCCACCGCGCCCTACCTGGACGCGGTCGTCGGCTACGGCTTCCGCGGGCCCGGGCGCTTCCACGTCCCCGGCCACAAGGGCGGCCCCGGCGCCGATCCCGGCCTGCGCCACGCCCTCGGCGACAGCGCGCTGGCCATCGACATCCCGCAGGACGTCCACGGGGTCGACATCGGCCCCTCGCCCTCGCCGTTCGAGCGCGCCGAGGCACTGGCGGCCGACGCCTACGGCGCGGCCCGCACGTGGTTCCTGACCAACGGCGCCACGCAGGGCAACCACGCGCTGTGCCTCGCGCTCGCGCCGCAGGGCGCGCACGTCGTCGCGCAGCGCAACTCGCACGCGTCGGTCGTCGACGGCCTCGTGCTCAGCGGCGGGCTGCCGTCGTTCGTCGCGCCGTCCTACGACGAGGAGCTCGGGATGGCGCACGGCGTCACGCCCGCCGCGCTGGACGCCGCGCTGGCCGCCGACCCCGACGCGCGCGTCGCGTTCCTGGTCTCGCCGACCTACTACGGCATGGCCGCCGACGTCGCGGCGCTGGCCGAGGTCGCCCATCGCCGCGACGTGGCGCTGGTCGTCGACCAGTCGTGGGGCCCGCACTTCGGCTTCCACCCCGACCTGCCCGAGAGCGCGCTGCGCCTCGGCGCCGACGCGGTGCTGACCAGCACGCACAAGATCGTCGGGTCGCTGACGCAGAGCGCGATGCTGCACGTCGCGCCGACCGAGCGCATCGACCCGGCGAGCGTCGGGGTCGCCCTGCGGCTGCTGCGCAGCACGAGCCCGTCGTCGTTGTTGATGGCCTCGCTGGACGCGGCGCGCCGGCAGCTCGCCGTGCACGGGGAGGCGCTGCTGCACGAGACGATCGCCGCGGCGCGGGCGACGCGCGAGAAGCTCGCCACCACGCCGGGGATCGCCACGATCGGCGAGGACTTCGTCGGGCGCCCGGGCGTCGCGGCCTACGACCCGCTGCGGCTCGTGCTCGACACTCGCGGGACGGGCTGCACGGGCTACGAGGTCGCCGACGCGCTGCGCAACGCCTACGACGTCCAGCCCGAGCTGGCGACGGTCGCGACCATGGTCTGCGTGCTCGGCATGGGACAGCCCGCCGACGCGCTGGTGCGCTTCGCCGGCGACGTGGACGAGATCGTCAAGAGGATCAGCAAGCCCGGCGCCGTGCAGGCGCTGGTGCGCCCGCCCGAGGCGCTGCACGACACGATGGTCGTCGCGCCGCGCGACGCGTTCCTCGGGCGGTCCGACGTGGTCGCGCTGCAGGACGCCGTCGGGCGGATCTCGTGCGAGTCGATCGCCGGCTACCCGCCGGGCATCCCGGCGCTGCTGCCCGGCGAGCGCATCACCGCCGACACCGCCGCCTACCTGCGCGACCTCGTGACGTCGGGCGCGCGCCTGCACGGCGCGGCCGACCCGACGATCGCGACGATCCACGTCCTGGCGGAAGACCTCGCCTAAGGCCTCGGCTTCGGGCGCCGTGGGTCCTGCTCCTAGAACCGCAGCAGCGCGGCGATCGAGCCCTTGTGCTCGAGGTCGGGATCGGTCGCCGGCAGGTAGCGGACGTGCGCGCTCTGCCCGAACGCCCGGCCGACCGCCACCTCGACGATGTTGTCGACCACGTCGGTCTGCGTGCCGTCGGCCGGGCACTGGCCGCCGGCGCTGACGCCGAGCCAACCGCACTGCGGGCAGCGCGTGCCCATGGCGGTGAAGCCCTCCTGGACGACCAGCGTGTCGATGCGGCGCTCGTGCACGGCGGTCAGCACGTCGGCGAGCCCGGCGGCGGCGCGCCCGCCCTTGCCGAGGCCCTCGTCGATCTTCTGCAGCAGCTCCCGGTCGCGCCGCATGCCGAGCCCTTCGAGCACCGGGCGGGCGGCCGCGAGCACCTCGTCGGCCGACGAGTTCCACACGTCGACGTCGAAGTGGCCCTGCACGCAGCGGGCGACGTCGGCGTGCAACAGCGACTCGAGCTGGGCGACGTTCTCCTTGGACCCGCCGATCAGCAGCCCGGCGATCCGCGTGCTGCGCACCCGGCGCTGCAGCTCGGCCCCCACGGCGCGCAGGTGGTCCTCGACCTCCTTCTCGATGCTGCGCTGGTAGCGCGACTGCGACCAGCCGCCCTGGTCGTGCTGGCCCTTGGTCTCGTCGTCCTGGCGCCAGAGCTCGACGAGCCCGTCGATCGTGCCGGCCAGCAGCCGGGCGCGGCGGCGGTCGACGAGCACGAGCCACCAGAGCTCGCCGGCGCCGATCTGCGCCAGCGGCTCGACGCAGGGGTGGTCGGCGATCGCGACCTTCGTGGCGACGGGACGCGGCAGCTTGAGGATCTCGAAGAGCCCGGCGGGCTCGGAGGCGAACACCGCCAGGCCGCGGGCGCCGTCGGCGTCGAGGCCGGCGCGCAGCTGGTCGCGCACGCGGTCGACGTCGCGCCCGAGCGCCATGCGCTCGTCGTGGGTGAGCGCTCCGTGGTCGCGGATCGCCCGCGACGCCTCGTCGATGACCGAGCTGATCTCGGTCGCCCGGGCGGGAGGAGCGGCGAACTCCCGCGGGTCGAGGTTGATGAAGACGCTGAGGACCTTGCCCTGCGCGCTGCGCGTTTCTGCGAGCTCGCGGAGGCGGTCGGTCGTGATGTCGGTCGCCATGCTGACCCGCCTACCCCGGGTGCCTGACCGGGAACCCATCACTGGACCCGAGAACGACGAAGGGCCGGCGCCTTTCGGCACCGGCCCTTCGTGACGTGGTGGCGTCCCGCTCGCGCGGGGCGGACTAGGCCGCGGCGACGAGCGCCACCGACTCCGACTCGGCGACCTCGAGGGTCACCGCGCCGTCGTCACCTGCCGTGGCCGTGACGGTGGCACCGTCGGCCAGCGTCCCGGTCAGGATCGCCCGGGTCAGCTCACGCTCCAGCGTGCGGCGCACGTGGCGCTGCAGCGGGCGAGCGCCGAACTCCTCGTCGAAGCCGTCGGCCGCCAGGCGGGCGACGAGCTCGTCGGTGACGTGGAGCACGATCCGCCGCTCCTGCAGGAGCCGGCCGGCGACGCGGTCGACGATCATCCGGCCGATCCGCTGCACGTGCTCCTCGCCCAGCGACGAGAACGTGACGACCTCGTCGATGCGGTTGAGGAACTCGGGCAGGAACGCGGTCTTGACCGCGGCCATCATGCGCTCGTCGTCGCCGGGCGCCGCCGCCGAGGTGAACCCGATCCCGCGCTTGGCGCGACCGGCCCCCAGGTTGGACGTCATGACGATCACCGCGTTGGTGAAGTCGACCGTGCGGCCCTCGCCGTCGGTCAGGCGACCGTCGTCGAGCAGCTGCAGCAGCACGTTCCACACCTCAGGGTGCGCCTTCTCGATCTCGTCGAGCAGGATCACGCTGTACGGACGGCGCCGGACCGGCTCGGTGAGCTGGCCGCCCTCGCCGTAGCCGACGTAGCCCGGAGGCGAGCCGATCAGGCGCGCGACCGTGTGCGGCTCGCGGAACTCCGACATGTCGATGCGGACCAGGGCGTCCTCGCTCGCGAACAGCCGCTCGCTCAGCGCCTTGACCAGCTCGGTCTTGCCGACGCCGGTGGGGCCCAGGAACAGGAACGAGCCCAGGGGCCGGTCCGGCTCCGACAGCCCGACGCGGGCACGGCGGATGGTGTCGGCGACCTTCTCGACCGCCTCTTCCTGGCCGACGACGCGCAGGTGCAGGTCGTCCTCCAGCTCCAGCAGCCGCTGCAGCTCGCCGGCGACCAGCTCGCCCACCGGGATCCCGGTGCGCGCGGCGACGACCGCGGCGACCGCGACCTCGTCCACGACCGGGCGCTCGGAGGCGCCGGGGCCGGCCTGCTCGGCGACGGCCATGCGCTGCTTGATCGTCGCGGCCCGCTCGTACTCCTCGGCCTCCACGGCGATGCGCAGCTCGTCGCGCAGCGCGTCGTAGTCGACCGCAGACGGCGTCTGCAGCCGGAGCTTGGCGCCGGCCTGGTCGACCAGGTCGATGGCCTTGTCGGGCAGGTGCTGCTCGGTGAGGTACCGATCGCTCAGCCGGGCGGCCGCCTCGAGGGCGTCGTCGGTGATGTCGGCCTCGTGGTGGTCCTCGTAGGCGGAGCGCAGGCCGCGGAGGATCTCCACGGTCTCGTCCACCGACGGGGCGTCGACGGTCACCGGCGAGAAGCGGCGCGCCAGCGCAGCGTCCCGCTCGACCTTCTTGTACTCCGACAGGGTGGTCGCGCCGACCATCTGCAGCTCGCCACGGGCGAGCATCGGCTTCAGCATGTTGGCGGCGTCCATGGCGCCCTCGGCGCCACCGGCGCCCAGGACGGTGTGCAGCTCGTCGATGAAGAGCACGATGCGCCCCTCGGACTCGACGACCTCGGCCAGGACGGCCTTCAGGCGCTGCTCGAACTGACCGCGGTACTGGCTGCCGGCCACGAGGGCGGCGAGGTCGAGCGCCACGACGCGGGCGTCGCGGAGCGTGTCGGGGACGTCGTCCTGCGTGATGCGCAGGGCCAGGCCCTCGACGATGGCGGTCTTGCCGACGCCGGCCTCGCCGATGAGGACGGCGTTGTTCTTGCGACGACGGGCGAGGATCTCGACCGTCTGCTCGATCTCGGCGCGGCGACCGATGACCGGATCGATCCGGCCCTCACGGGCGTCGCCCGTCAGGTCGCGGCCGAACTCGTCGAGCGCGGGGGTCTTGGACTTGGGCTGCGCGTGGGCAGCGTTGTGGGAGGGGAAGCCGGCACCGAACGGCTGGCCGCCGTTGTTGGCGGGGGTGCCGGGCTGGCCGATGCCCTGCATGAGCTCGCGGGCGCAGACGTCGCACATCGCGGCCGCGCGGCGGCCGCTCTCGGTGGCGACGACCATGTGCATCGTCCCGGGGCGCTCGCCACAGACGGCGCAGGGGACGGCGTTGAAGTTGGGCTGTTCAGGCAACTTGTGTTCTCAATCTCTTGAAGAAAATCTCAGTCGAAGAGACTCAAGTATACCGACATGACACTATGCCGCTTGATGCTGTCCGCCTACCGACGCAGCGGTGCCGACTTGCCGTTCGGCCGCCCGCACCGGCCCCACGGCGTTGCCATGGAGGGATGGTTCTGGCGCTTCACGGACGTCGAGTCCGGGACGGTCGTCGTTGCGTTGGCGGCCGTGAACCGGGCGGCCGACGGGCGTGCGTGGGGCACGGTCGGCCTGGCAGCGCATCCGGGCGGGTTCTCCCGGTCGGCGCTGGTCGACGAGGCATTCGCTGCTGATGGGTCTCTGGCGATCGGTGATGCGTTACACGCCGACCCGGGGTCGGTCCGGCTGGACCTCGGGGGCGACGCGCAGCTGTCGGTGGAGCTGTCGGAGGCGGTGCCGTGGCCGCGCCGGGCGTTCGGCGGCCTCGGGGTGGCCCAGACGATCCCGGGGCTCAGCCAGTACTGGCATCCGTGGCTGCTGCACGCGCGCGTGCGCGGGCATGCGGTCGTGGACGGGCGGCGGATCGCGCTCGACGGCGCGGTCGCCTACGCGGAGAAGAACTGGTCCAACGGCGGCTTCCCGGAGTCGTGGTGGTGGGGGCAGGCCCACGGGTTCGGCGACGACGGCGACGCGTGCGTGGCGTTCGCCGGCGGTCGCGCGGGCGTCGGGCCGGTGCGGATGCTCGCCACGGCGCTGGTCGTGCGGGCCGGAGGCGAGACGATCCGGCTGGTGCGCCCGCTGCAGCCGCTGCGGGTGGGCGTCGACGCGCAGGGCTGGCGGATGTCGGGGCGCACGCCGGGCGGCGTGAGCGTGGAAGTCGAGGGGCACGCCAACGGGACCGCGCCGCACTCGCTGCCGATCCCGCTGCCGGCGCAGCGGCGCCATCGCGAGGACGCGGCCCTGCAGCACCTGGCCGGCGAGCTTCGCGTGGTGCTGCGCCGGCGCGGCCGGACGGTGTTCTCGGGGACGTCGGCGCTGGCGGGGCTGGAGCGGGGCAACGGCGGGCCCGGGCCTGCCGTCGGCTCCTAGGTGAGCCGCGCGCGCAGCGCTTGGAGCGCCCCGGCGTCCATGCCGTGGTCGCGCAGCCAGCCGCCGGCGCCGCCGTGGCGCTCGTCCAGCAGGGCGAGGATGCGCTGCATGCTGGCCGCGCGGGGGGCGTGGGCCGACGGGTCGTGGACGTGCATGTCGCGGGCGTAGGTCGGGCTCGCGGCCAGGCGGGCGACGATGCCGTCGATGCGCTGCCCGGTCGCGACGTAGTCGGCGACGACGGCGTCGCGCGACACGCCCGCGACCTCGAGGGCGAACGCGACGACCAGGCCCGTGCGGTCCTTGCCCGCGGCGCAGTGGACGAGCACGGCCCCGCCCTCGGCGCCCGGGTCGGCGACGGTCTCCAGGGCCGCGACGACCGAGTCGGGGCGGTGCTCGAGGTAGCCCATGTAGGTCTGGACCGTCGGCGTCTCGCCGGGCAGGGGCGAGCCGGTGACGCCCCGCTGCCACGGGACGATCGCGTCGACCTCGAGGTCGGTCATGTCGCCGACCTCGGGGTAGAGCGAGCGGTGCTCGACGGTGACGCGCGCGTCGCCGATCAGCGGCCCGTCACCCTCGCGGGCGACCTCGACCCCGGTGCGCAGGTCGACGACGCGGCGCAGGCCGTGGTCGGTGACGAGGCGCTCGACGTCGGACGGGGTGAGGTCCTGCAGGTTGTCGGAGCGCAGCAGCCGCCCGGCCGGCACCGTGCCGCCGTCGCTGAGGGGAAGTCCGCCGACGTCGCGGGCGTTCACGGCGCCTTCGAGGTCGATCCAGGCCGGGTCGGTGTCGAGCAGCGTCATCTCCCTGGACGCTAGCGGGAACCCCCGACCACCCTCCGAGAGCGGACTGTCCCATTTATGCAGTGGGACTGCAAAAAGGGGGACAGTCCCCACGCCGTGCAAAAAGGGGGACAGTCCCCAGGCCGCGACGTTTTGGGGACTGTCCCCGTCAGCCGGCGCTCTCGGCCGCGCGGACGGCGCGGGCCAGGGCTTCGCCGCCGATCAGCCGCTCGAACGGGCCGACGACGGTCCACAGCGCCCGCAGGTGCAGGCTTGCCGAGCGGTCGACCGGCGCCACGCGCGCCTCGGAGATGATGGCGCTGCCGTCGCCGTCGGCCACCACGCCGTGGGCGAACAGGACCCGGACGGTGCCGCGCCCGTCCCAGGCCAGGAAGGCCTCGGTGCCGTCGAGCACCGGGTAGTCGCGCCGCAGCGTCCAGATCCGGCCGGCCAGGCCCGAGACCGACCACCGCTCGCCCTCGGCCAGCACCGTGAACGGCGGCGCCGCGAACATGCCCTGGAACGTGATGTCGGGCTCCAAACCCGGGATGCGCCAGCGGACGAGCCGCCCGAGCGGCCCGGTCTCGTCGAGGCGCATGGCGGCTGCGGCGGCCCACAGAGCGTCGGGCGACGCGCGCGCCACCCGGCGGTGCCGCGTCCGGATCGCCGCGTCGCGGAGCCAGGCGTCGAGGTCGAGGGGGAGGTCGGAAGCGGCCACCAGCCACCTATCCTGCTGCACCCATGGCCCTGGATCCACGCTTCGTCGCCGATGTCGTCGCCCGCGCGCTCGCCGAGGACGTCGGCGCCGGCGACGTGACGACCCAGGCCACGGTCCCCGACGGCGCAGAGGCCGTCGCGACCGTCACCCAGAAGGCGCCCGGGGTGGTGTTCGGCCTCGACCTCGCCGAGGCGGCGTTCCGGCAGTCAGACGACACGCTGCTGATCGAGCGTCTGTGCCCGGAAGGGGCGTGGCAGGAACCCGGCACGCCCGTCCTACGCATCACCGGCGCCGCCGCGGCCATCCTCGTCGCCGAGCGCACGGCGCTCAACTTCCTGCAGCGCCTCAGCGGCGTGGCGACCTTGACCGCCCGCTACGTCCGCGCGATCGACGGCACCGGGGCGCGCATCCTCGACACGCGCAAGACCACCCCCACGCTGCGGCCGCTCGAGAAGGCGGCGGTCGTGGCCGGCGGCGGCACGAGCCACCGCTTCGGCCTGTTCGACATGGTCCTCATCAAGGAGAACCACGTCGCCGCGGCCGGGGGCGTCGGCCCCGCGGTCCGCGCGGCGCGCGCCCGCTTCGCCGAGCTCCCGATCGAAGTCGAGTGCCAGACCGCGGCCGAGGTGGGCGAGGCGTTGGAGGCCGGCGCCCCGCGGATCCTGCTGGACAACATGACCCCGGAGCAGATGCGCGCGATCGCCGTCGACGTCGCCGGCCGCGCCGAGCTCGAGGCCAGCGGCGGCATCGACCTGGACACCGTCCGGGCGGCCGCCAGCACCGGGGTAGACTTCGTGTCGGTCGGAGCGCTCACGCACTCCGCACCGGCCCTCGACCTCTCCCTGATTCTGGAGCGTCTGCCATGAAGCTCCCCATGGCCCCAAGCCCCACTGTCCCGCAGGCCCTCACGGCCGACGAGATCAGCGTGCTGACCTCCGAGGTTCGCGCGCTCGCCGCCGAGCGCAACGCGGTCATCCTGGCCCACAACTACCAGCTGCCCGAGGTGCAGGACGCCGCCGACTACGTCGGCGACTCGCTCGGCCTCAGCCGCCAGGCGGCCGCCGTCGACGCCGACGTCATCGCCTTCTGCGGGGTGCACTTCATGGCCGAGACGGCCTCGATCCTCTCGCCCCACAAGACCGTCCTGATCCCCGACCTCGACGCCGGCTGCTCGCTGGCCGACTCGATCACCCCCGAGCAGCTGACCGCCTGGCAGGCCAAGCACCCGCACGCGGTGACGGTCATGTACGTCAACACGACGGCCGAGATCAAGGCGCTGACCGACTACTGCGTCACGTCGTCCAACGCCGTGAAGGTCGTCGAGCACATCCTGGCCGAGCACGGGCCGGAGACCGAGATCCTCTTCGGGCCGGACATGTGGCTGGGCGCCTACGTCGAGAAGCAGGTCGGTCGCTCGCTGCACGTCTGGGACGGGGAGTGCCACGTGCACGCCGGCATCCGTCCGAGCGACATCACGACGATGCGCGCCGAGCACCCCGAGGCCGACTTCCTCATCCATCCCGAGTGCGGCTGCTCGACGCAGGTCATGGAGTACGTCGCCGCGGGCGACATCGCCACCGAGGGCGTGCACATGCTGTCCACCGGCGGGATGCTGGACTACGCCAAGGAGCACGCCGGCAGCGGCGGCACCGCGATCATGGCGACCGAGACCGGCATGCTGCACCAGCTGCGCATGGCGGCGCCCGACCTCGACTTCGTCGCCGCCAACGAACGCGCCTCCTGCAAGTACATGAAGATGATCACGCTGCCCAAGCTGCGCGACTGCCTGCGCGACCTCTCGGGCCGGGTCCAGGTCGATCCCGTCCTCGCCGAGCGCGCGCGCCTGCCGATCGAGCGCATGGTGGCCATCGGCTGAGCCGCGCCGGCGGCGTGGTCCTCAGGAGCGGTCGAGGACCACGCCGACGCACAGCAGCACGCTGAACAGCAGGTGCAGCTGCGCGGTCTGCGGCGCGAGCGTGACCAGGCTCTCGTCGCCGTTGACCCGGGCCCCCAGCGCCTGGCGCACCCGCGCGAGGGCCAGCGGCGTCAGGACCAGGGGCAGCAGGATCCACGGGCCGAAGAGCCCGGCGGCGTAGAGCGCGACGGGCGCGAGGAAGGCGCCGGTCAGCGCGGTGAGGTACACCAGCCGCGCGCGCGTGAAGCCGAGCCGCACGGCCAGCGTGCGGACGCCCGCCGCGCGATCGCCCTCGATGTCGGCGGCGTTGTTGCCCGACAGCACCGCGGCGATCAGCAGGCCGGGGGCGAATCCGAGCCAGAAGGCCTGCGCGGAGAAGCGGTCGCCGGTCACCGCGACGTAGGCGCCGAGGGTCAGCAGCGGCCCCATCAGCAGGATGATCATCGGGTCGCCGAGGCCGTCGTACTTGTAGGGCCGCGGGCCGCCGGTGTAGAGCCAGCCGCCGAGGATGCCGACGACGCCGATCGCCAGCAGCGCGAGTCCCTGGAGCAGCGAGAGGCCCACACCGATGAGGAACGCGCCGGCGAACAGGACGGCGTAGAGCAGCCGGCCCTCGCGGATCGGCAGCAGCCCGCGGCTGAAGACGCCCGAGTTGTCCATCTTGTCGGGAGCGTCGACGCCGTGGGCGGCGTCCTCCACGTCGTTGCACACGTCGGTCGCGGCGTGCAGGAGCGTCAGCGCGACCAGCGCCACCGGCAGCAGCCACCACTCGACCCCGTGGGTCCCGATGGCCACCAGCGCGCCCGCCAGCGCGGGCACCAGCGAGGTCGGCAGGTAGAGCGGGCGGGTGGCGCGCAGCCACAGCGTCGGGCGACTGGCGGCGCGCGGGACGGCGTCGGCGGTGAAGGACGAGCCGGGGCGGACGGACACGCAAGCGCTCCTCGTGGTCGGGCCCCGCACGGCGCGGGGTCGTGCCCTTGATGCCACGAACGCGGGCGGTTCAACCGCCATCGGGCGCGGGCGACGCGTGCGGCGCGGCGGGGCGCTCCGCCGCCGCCAGGGCCGCCC
>JAOPZP010000298.1 GCA_025964055.1 Conexibacter sp. | reverse complement strand
GGCCTGCCGGCTCGGGGTCGCGCGGCCATTAGCTCGGTGACCACCATCATCGGCGGGGTCGCGATCCCCGACAGCCGCCTCGCCGGGTACGCCACGGAGTTCGTGCGCGACACCTCGACGCAGCTGCTCTACGACCACTCGCGCAGGGTGTTCCTGTGGGGCTCGCTGGTCGGCGCGCAGCGCGGGCTGACCGTCGACGCCGAGCTGCTCTACGTCGGCGCGATGTTCCACGACATGGGGCTCGTCGAGGGGCACCGCAGCTCCGACGAGCGGTTCGAGATCGACGGCGCCAACGCCGCGCGCCGGTTCCTCGAGCAGCACGGGCTCCCGGAGGAGGCCGTGATGACGGTGTGGGAGGCGATCGCGCTGCACACCACGCCGGAGGTCCCCCGCTACAAGCAGCCCGAGGTCGCGCTGGTGACGGCCGGCGTCGAGCTCGACGTCCTGGGCATCGGCTTCGACGACGTGCCGGCGCCGGTCCGCGACGAGGTCGTCGCCGCACATCCGCGCACGGGCTTCAAGGCCGGCATCGTCGACGCGTTCGCCGCCGGCATGCGCTTCAAGCCCGGCACCGCCTTCGGGACGATGAACGTCGACATCCTCGAGGCCAAGCTCCCCGGCTACGTCCGGCCCAACTTCTGCGACTGCATCGCGAGCTCCGGCTTCCGCGAGTGAGCCGCAGCGCCGCGACGAAGCCCTTCCACCACCACCGATCCGCGTCGCCCGACGCAACCACGACAACTTCCCTTGAGCGCCAGGAGGCCTCCCATGAGCAACGACCGACGCCCGCCCCGCACCACCAGCGACTCCGGCATCCCCGTCGGCACCGACGGGCAGTCGCTGACCGTCGGGCCCAACGGCCCCACCGTGCTGCACGACGCCTACACGGTGCAGAAGATGCAGCACTTCAACCGCGAGCGAGTGCCTGAGCGCGTCGTGCACGCGAAGGGCAGCGGCGCGCACGGGTTCTTCGAGGTGACCGCGGACGTGACGCAGTGGACCAGCGCCGCGTTCCTGTCGGAGGTCGGCAAGCGCACGCCGATGTTCGCCCGCTTCTCGACGGTGGCCGGCGAGATGGGCAGCGCCGACACCGTCCGCGACCCGCGGGGCTTCGCGCTGAAGTTCTACACCGAGGAGGGCAACTACGACCTGGTCGGCAACAACACGCCGGTCTTCTTCGTGCGCGACGGGGCCAAGTTCGACGACTTCATCCACTCCCAGAAGCGGATGCCCGACACCGGCCTGCGCTCCAACGACATGCAGTGGGACTTCTGGACGCTGACGCCCGAGTCGGCGCACCAGGTGGCGATCCTCATGTCCGATCGCGGCACGCCGCGCTCGTTCCGCAGCATGAACGGCTTCAGCAGCCACACGTACCTGTGGATGAACGCCGCCGGCGAGCGGTTCTGGGTCAAGTACCACTTCAAGACCGTCCAGGGGATCGAGAACTTCTCGCTCGCCGAGGCCGACGCGATGGTCTCCGAGGACCCCGACCACCACCGCCGCGATCTCTGGGACTCGATCGCCGCCGGCGACGCCCCCGAGTGGCGGCTGGAGATGCAGATCATGCCGTTCGAGGACGCCGCCGGATACCGCTTCAACCCGTTCGACCTCACGAAGGTCTGGCCGCACTCCGACTACCCGCCGATCACGGTCGGGCGCATGGTGCTGGATCGCAACCCGGCCAACCACTTCGCCGAGGTCGACCAGGTCGCCTTCGCGCCGGCCCGGCTGGTGCCCGGGATCGGGCTGAGCCCCGACAAGATGCTGATGGCCCGGGTCTTCTCCTACCACGACACGCACCTGCACCGGATCGGCGCCAACTACGAGCAGCTGCCCGTCAACGCGCCGCGGTGTCCGGTGCACTCCTACAACAAGGACGGCGGGATGACCTACCGGCACGCCGGATCGCAGCCGGTCTACGCGCCGAACTCCTACGGTGGCCCGCAGGCCGACCCGAGCAAGGACGTGCCGAGCTGGTGGGTCGAGGCCGCCGAGATCGGCCGCTACGCCTACGACCTGCACGCCGAGGACGACGACTTCGGCCAGGCGGCGGCGCTCTGCCACGACGTCATGGACGCGACCGACCGCGCGCACCTCATCACCAACATCGTCGCCCACGCGAGCGCCGGCGTCTCCGCGCCGATCCAGGAGCGCGTGATCGCCTACTGGACCAACGTCGACCCCGAGATCGGCGCCGGCGTCGCCGCCGGCCTCGGGTACGGGCACGAGGCCCAGGCCGCCTGAGGTCCCGCTGACCCGAGGGACGTGAGGGCGCCGCCGCGGGGCGGCGCCCGCGCGCCCATGCTCGCTCTCAGCAGATTCCCAGATAAGTCGGGGTTGCGTCTCAGGACGGTGGCCGACCTTCTGGGGCATGCTGAACCGACGTCTCCGACGCGGGTTGCTGGCGTCCGTCGCCGGGCTCGCCGTCGTGATCTGCGGCGCGCCGGCCGCGCAAGCGGCGACCCACACGACGAGCGCCAACTGGGCCGGCTATGCCGCGACCCGCAGCGGCGTGAAGTTCCGGCACGTGAGCGCGACGTGGGTCCAGCCCGCGGTGGCCTGCACCGCGGGGCGCAGCACGTACTCGTCGACCTGGGTCGGGCTCGGGGGCGACAGCGCCTCCTCGACCGCGCTGGAGCAGATCGGCACCGAGGCCGACTGCAGCGCGTCGGGCACCGCGCACTACTCGACGTGGTACGAGCTCGTGCCCGAGGCCTCCCACAGCGCCCGGCTGGTCATCAAGGCCGGCGACCAGATGCACGCCTCGGTCGCCGTCTCGGGCCATTCGGTCACCGTCAAGCTGGCCGACCTGACCCGCGGCACGAGCTTCACCAAGACGCTGCGGGCCTCGGTGGTCGACACCACCTCGGCGGAGTGGATCGTCGAGGCGCCGTCGCTGTGCACGAGCAGCACGACGTCGGGCTGCACGATCGGTGCGCTGGCGAACTTCACCACCACGGGCTTCAGCGCCGCGAGCGCCACCACCACCGCCGGCCACACGGGCACGATCTCGGACCCGGCCTGGCACGCGACGACCATCGACCTCACCTCGGCGGCGGGCCCCGGGCGGCGCTTCGCCGACCAGTCCTCGGCCGGCGCCGGCGGCGCCCAGGCGACGACCGGCACCCTCGACGGCACGGGCTCGGCGTTCACGGTCGCGTTCCAGCCGGGCACGGCGGCGACGGCGGCGCCG
>JAOPZP010000284.1 GCA_025964055.1 Conexibacter sp. | reverse complement strand
GACGTCGGGGCAGTCGTGTCGATGTCAGCCATGAGAAGTAGGAAGTCCTACTTCCCACTTCGGGATCCGTCAAGCGACTGTCGAGCCCTCACCCCGGCGGCAGCACCGGATCCACGATCGCCGCCACGAGCTCCGCCAGCTCCGGTGCGCTGAAGCCCGTGACCTCGCAGCCGATGACGTCGCAGGCCGCGGCGACCTCGCCGAGGAGGGTTCGCAGGCCGCCGTCGCTGAGGCCGCCGGGAGCTGGGAAGGCGGCCGGGAGGATCGAGGGGTCGAGCACGTCGAGGTCGAGGTGCACGAAGACCCGGCGGCCGTCCAGCGCGTCGGCGAGCAGGCCGGGGCGGGCGACCTGGACGACGCCTTTGGTCTCCAGGAGCACGTTCTCGCCGGCCTCGATGTCGCGCACGCCGCACATCACCACGTCGGCCGGCGGGACCTCGGGCAGCCCGAAGCCAGGGTCCCACACGCCGCAGGCGCCGGCCAGGCACATGCCGCCGAGGTAGCCGGAGACGGTCGTGGCCGGCGAGTGGAAGTCGGCGTGGGCGTCGAGCCACAGGATCGTCGCGTCCGGGACGTGGCGGACGACCGCCGGCAGGGTCGTCAGGCTCACCGTGCAGTCGGCGGCGATGAGCACCGGGAAGCGGCCGGCGACCAGCGCGTCGTCGACCTGGCCGCCGGCCTCCAGGAGGCAGCCGCGCGAGTCGGCGATGTCGACGTCCCACGCGACGCTGCGCACCGGGCTCGCGCTGCCGATCAGCCGTCCGGGCGCGTCGCGCTGCTCAGCCAGCTCGGCGACCAGCGCCTCGGTCCCCTCGGCAGCCGGGATCCGCTCCGCCGTCCGGCAGAGCATCCCGACGATCGACAGCTCGCTCATCGACCCTTCCACACGGGCCGGCGGTCCTCGAAGAAGGCGCCCGCTTTCGTCATCGGCCCTTCCATTCCGGCCGGCGGTCCTCGAAGAAAGCGGCAACCCCCTCCTGGATGTCCTCGGTCGAGAACGCGAGGGTCAGGTTGTGGTGCAGCAGCTCGAGCGCCTGGACGAACGGGAGGTCCTGCTGGCGGTACATCGCGTCCTTGCCCAGGCGCATCAGCACGGGGGACTTGCCGGCGAGCTTCACCGCCCACGCCTGCACGGCCTCCTCGAACTCCTCGGCGGGCACGACGCGGTTGACGATCCCGATCCGCTGCGCCTCCTCGGCGTCGATGCGCTCGCCGAGGAGCAGCATCTCGTTCGTCTTCTTGCGCCCGACGTTGCGGTAGATCAACGCCATGATCATGAAGGGGAAGACCCCCACGTTGATCTCCGGCGTGCCGAACGTCGCGCCCTCGCGCGCGATCACGAGGTCGCACGCCAGCGCGAGGCCCAGCCCGCCGGCGAGCACGTGGCCGTTGGCGGCGCAGATGCTCGGCTTGCCCAGCTCGCCGATCAGCTGGAACAGCTTGGGGAAGCGCTCCGTGGCGAAGTGCTTGTGGATCAGCGGGACCTCGGCCGCGAACCCCGAGAGGTTGCCGCCCGAGCTGAAGACCTTCTCGTGCGTGGAGGTCAGCACCACGCACCGGACCGCATCGTCGTCGCGCGCGGCGGTGAAGGCGGCCAGCAGGTCGTCGAGCACCTCGTCCGACAGCGCGTTGCGCGTCTCGGGGTGATCGAGGGCGATCGAGGCGACGCCCGTCTCGGCGGCGAGCTCGTAGCGAACGGTCTCGTAGGGCATGGGACGGGAAGCAAAGCACGGTCCCCCGTCCAACGCCCGCCATGTGCGACCGGACCCGACCGGCACGACGTCGTGGCCCAGCCGCTCACACGGAGCCGGCGAACTCCGGCACCATGTGGTACGCCCATGACCACGGAGCCCCCCGAGCCGCATCCCCGCGCCGACGCGCGCCGCAACCGCCGCACCGTCCTGGACGCGGCCGTCGCCCTGCTCGCGCAGCGCCCACAGGCCACCATGCAGGAGGTCGCCGACGCCTCGGGGCTGGGGCGCACGACGGTCTACCGCCACTTCCCCAAGCGCCAGGACCTGATCGACGCCCTCTTCGAGGAGGTGCTGCGCGAGGCCGCCGCGACCATGGAGGAGGCGGTCAAGGAGCCGCGCTCGGCGCGCGCGCTGCTCTGCGACATCGGCGAGCGGATCATCGCGATCGGCGACCGCTACGCGTTCCTCGACGCCCACCCCGAGCTGCGCGAGCGTGCCCTGCAGGGCGCCGGGGGCAGCAACGCCGATCCGCTGGCGAACTACCTCGCCGCGGCCCAGAAGCGGGGCGAGATCCGCAGCGACCTCCCCGTGGCGTGGATGCTCACCAGCCTGCGCGGCCTGACCATCGTCGCGATGGTCGAGCGCCAGGCCGGGCGGATGACGACCGAGGAGGCCGGCAGCTATGTCGGCGAGACGCTGGCCACGGCGTTCCTCGCCCCCGCGGCCGAGGACGATCGCGGAAAGTAGGACGTGCCACTGTTTACTTTCGCGGCACCGGCCGTTACGGTCGGCCGATGGCCACGTCCGCAGAGAGCGTCCTGAAGCCCGACTTCGGGGCCAGCCGCAAGCACTTCATCTTCACCGACGAGCACGAGCAGCTGCGCGAGTCGATCACGAGCTTCGCCACCAAGGAGCTCGCACCCCACGCCGACGAGTGGGAGGAGACGACGTTCCCGGACTCCGTCTTCACTCGCATGGGGGAGCTCGGGTTCCTCGGCCTCGACAAGCCGGAGGCGTACGGCGGGCAGGGCGGCGACTACTACACGTCGCTCGTGCTGGCCGAGTCGATCGTGCACGCGCGCTCCGGCGGGCTGGCCATGGGCGTCGCCGTCCACACCGACATGGCGATGCCGCCGATCCTCGCGTTCGGCACCGAGGAGCAGAAGCAGGAGTGGGTCGTCCCGGCGATCGCCGGCCAGAAGATCCTCTGCCTCGGCATCACCGAGCCCGACGCGGGGTCCGACGTCGCCGGCATCAAGACCCGCGCGGTCCGCGACGGCGACGACTACATCATCAACGGCTCCAAGACCTACATCACCAACGGCCACCGCGCCGACGTGATCGTCCTGGTCACCAAGACCGATCCCGACGCCGGCCACGACGGCGTGACGCTCTTCCTCGTGCCGATGGACGCCCCGGGCGTCATCCGGGAGAAGCGCCTCGAGAAGCTCGGCATGCACTCCTCCGACACGGCGCTGCTGGCCTTCCAGGACGTGCGCGTCCCGGCCACCGCCGTCCTCGGCCAGGTCGGCAAGGGCTTCTACCACATCATGTGGGAGCTGCAGGGAGAGCGGCTGATCGGTGCGGCCGGCTGCGTGGCCGGCGCTCAGCACTGCTTCGACATGACGCTGCAGTACGCCAAGGAGCGGACGGCGTTCGGCCGCGAGATCGGCAAGTTCCAGGTGATCCGTCACAAGTTCGCCGAGATGGCCACCAAGATCGAGACCGCGCGCCAGCTGGTGTACATGACGGCGTGGCGCTTCCAGAACGGCGAGTACCCGGTCCGCGAGATCTCGATGGCCAAGCTGCACGCCGCGCGCATCGCGGTCGAGGTCGCCGACGAGTGCATCCAGATCCACGGCGGCGCGGGCTACATGAAGGAGTACGGCGTCGAGCGCGTCTGGCGCGACATGCGGCTCAACCGCATCGGCGCGGGAACCGACGAGATCATGCTCGACGTGATCGGCCGCAGCTATGGGCTGTAGGCCGCTGGCACGTCGAGTGCGGCTCGACGTCATCGGCCGCAGCTACGGGCTGTAGGCCGGCCGGTGGCCGCTCACGAGCCGCCGTTCGGCGAGGAGCACGAGGAGTTGCGGGAGAGCGTCCGCCGCTTCGTGCTCGCCGAGCTGCGCCCGCACGCGGCCGAGTGGGAGGCCGCGCGCTGGTTCCCCGACGA
>JAOPZP010000251.1 GCA_025964055.1 Conexibacter sp. | reverse complement strand
GCCTCCGCGACGGCGGCGCGGCGCTGCCGGGCGGCGGCCTCCATGCCGGCGAGCGCGTCGCGCTCGCGCTGGACCTCGGCGGTCGCGACGCGGCGCCGGACCTCCAGGGCGGCGAGCACCTTCGCCTCACGCCCGGCGTCGCGCCGCGCGCCGCGCACGACCGCGACGATCTCGGTGTCGGTCTGCTCGACGCGTCGCAGGAAGTCCATCCGCTCGAGCAGGTCGGCGAAGCCGTTGGCGTTCAGCACCACCGAGACGAGGTCGGGCTTGGTGCCCATGTAGCGCTGGCGGAGCATGCCCTGCAGCGTGGCGCGCGACTGGGCCAGGCGTCCGCGGAGGCGGCGCACCCGGCGGCGCTCGTCGGCGAGGCGCGCCTGGGTCGTCGCCAGCCGCGCCTGGGCGGCGTCGAGCTGCGTCTGGGCCTCGCCGAGCCGGCGCTCGACGATCGCGACCTCGCGGGCGCTCGCGCGCTCCAGGCGGGCCAGGTGCGCGGCGGCCGACAGCAGGGCGCGCTCGCGCGCCTTGCCCGCGCCGATCTTCGAGCGCAGCGCGCCCTCGCCGGCGCCCTGCGCCCCGGCCGGGACGAGCGTCCACGCCGTGACGAGCCCGGCGGCGAGCAGGGCGGCGAGCGTGACGAGGCCACGGGTTCCGGAGGGGCGGCGAGACATGCGGCAGGGCGGGCGGCGCAGGCCGTCCAGGCGTCACCGTAGCGGCGAGAACCCCTGCAAGGTGCAGCCGTTCTTGCACGGTCAGCGCCGCACCGGCGGCTCCGGATCCGGCGCACGCGCGACGTCGCGCAGGGCGCGGAACGCGGGCGTCAGCGCGTCGTAGAGCGCGTCGAACGTCGGCAGCATCGCGGCGTAGACGGCGGCCGCCTCGGGGTCGGGCTCGAGCACCTCGTCGATCGCGATGAGGTCGGCGGCGCGCTCGATCGTCTCGATCAGCCCCAGCGCCTCCATGCCCAGCAGGGCGGCGCCGAACCCCGAGCCGTGGTGGTTCTCCGGGAAGCCGACGGGGAACCCGAGGACGTCGCACAGGAGCCGGCGCCACAGCGGGCTGCGGGCGAATCCGCCGGTGGCGCGGATCTCGCGGATCTCGTTGCCGGCCTCGCGCAGCGACGCGAGCACCAGCGCGAGCTGCTGGCAGACGCCCTCCAGCGCGGCGCGCACGAGGTGCTCGCGGCGGTGCGCGCGCGTCAGCCCGACGTAGGCGCCGCGCGGCAGCGTCGACCAGTGCGGCGCCCGCTCGCTCAGGACGTAGGGGAGCATGAGCAGCCCGTCGCTCCCCGGCGGCGCCTGCGCGGCCAGGTCCAGCAGCGCCTTCTCGGAGTGCTCGCCGAGCTCGGGCGCGAGCGCGTCGCCGGCCCACTGCAGCACGACGCCGCCGTTGTTGATGGCCCCGCCGACGACCCAGCGTCCCCGGCTCAAGGCATAGCAGAACACCCGTCCGGCACGATCGATCACGGGCCGCTCCACGACGAGGCGCAGCGCGCCCGACGTGCCGATCGAGCAGGCCGCCACGCCGGGTCGCACAGCGCCCACGCCGAGGTTGGCGAGCGGCCCGTCGCCGGCGCCGAGGACCAGCGGCAGGGCCGGGTCGGCGCCGAGCAGCCGTGCCCCCTCGGCGCTCAGCGCCAGCACGTGCTCGGTGCCGGCCAGCCGCGGCAGCCGGTCGACGCTGACGCCGGCCACCTCGAGGGCCTCGGGCGCCCAGTCCAGATCGGCCAGGCTCATCAGGCCGGTGGCCGAGGCGACGGAGTGGTCGGTGACCCACTCGCCCGTCAGGCGGTGGACGACCAGCTCCTTGATCCCGCACCACCGGCGGGCGCGCGCGAACAGCGCGGGCTCCTCCTCGCGGAACCACACCAACTTGGCGAGCGGGGACATCGGGTGCAGCGGCGTGCCCGTCAGGCCGTGCAGGTGCGGGCGCTCCACGCGGAGCCGCTCGGCCTGCGGCGCAGCGCGCTGGTCGGCCCAGGTCAGCAGCGGCGTGATCGGCCGGTCGTGCGCATCGAGGCCCACGAGCGAGTGCAGCGCGGTGCTGAACGACAGGCCGGCGACCGCGACGCCGGCGGCGGTCGCGCCGGCCAGCGCGGTCCGGGCCACGCCGACCACCGCGTCGGTCACCGCGACCGGATCCTGGACCGCCCAACCGGGCTGGGGCTCCAGCAGCGGATAGGCCGTCTCGGCCGCGCCGGTCTCGTCGCCGTCGGCGTCGAAGGCCCCCGCCTTCGCGCTGGTGGTCCCGATGTCGATGCCCAGCACCGTCGCGTCGTGGCTGTCGGACATGGCGCCGCGTCATCTACCCCGCCTGCCGCCGCCGAATCCGCCCGGCGGGGTGCATTGCCGACGCGAGGACGTGGGTACGGACCGACCGCATGCACCGAGGACCCAACACCGCCCTGGTGGTCGTCGACGTGCTCAACGCCTACGAGCACGAGGACGCCGACCGGCTGGTCGAGAGCGTGGACGCCGCCCTGCCGGCGATGGAGCGCCTGCTGGCCGACGCCCGCGAGCGCGAGATCCTGCGCATCTACGTCAACGACAACTTCGACGACTGGACGCTCGACCGCGGCAAGCTCCTGGAGCGGGCGATGGCCGGACCGCACGCCCGGCTGGTCGAGCCGCTGGCGCCCGACGACGACGTCGCGCTCGTGCTCAAGGGGCGCCACTCGATCTTCTGGGAGACGCCGTTGTCCTACATGTTGCAACAGGCCGACGTGGGCCGCGTCGTCCTCTGCGGGCAGGTGACCGAGCAGTGCATCCTCTACTCGGCGCTCGACGCCCACGTCCGCCACTTCGACGTCACGATCGCGCGCGACGCCTGCGCGGCCATCCACGAGAACCTCGCCGAGGCGGCGCTGGAGATGATGGAGCGCAACATGGGCGCCCGGATCGTGGACGCGGCGGACGCGCTCGACGACGTCTGACGGCTACCGTGAGGGCCATGCGCTCCACGCCCACCTGGCCCGTGGCGGCCGGCTCGCTGGCCCTCGGCTTCGCCGTCGCGCAGGCGACCGGCATCCGCCCGCTGGGCGGCGTCGTGCTCGTGGCCGGCGCCGGCTGGTGCGCGCTGCGCTGGCGCGCGAAGGTCGGAGCCGCCCGCGCCGCGGGCCTGGTCGTGCTGTACCTCGCGGCGTTCGCCGCATCGCACGTCCTGGCCCACGGCATCGGGCCCTGGCCGTCCGTGGCCGTGGTCGCCGCCGTCGTCGCTGCCGGCAGCTACGCAGTCGCCGACGCCGTGCCCGCTCGCCGGGCCGTCGGCGCCTGAACGCCTAGCGCGACGCTTGCGCCTGGGCGCCGGTGGCAGCAATCCCCGAGCTGCGCGGCGGGAGGAGCAGGCTGGCGCGGACGAGCTGGGTCTGGCGGAGGTGCTCGTCCAGCTCCCGGGCCAGGATGGCCTGGATGGTGGCGGCGTGCGACTGCATGGCCGGGACCCTCGCATTCGCATGGGCACGCGACGACGGTGGTGGCTCCCGGCCGGGGGTACGGCGGACCGTACCTAGCCGAACGGCTAGGTACGCCTTGACACGGCCCGCGCCGGCCTTCCTCCCGGCTCAGCCGGCGCTGGAGGCGGCCCAGAGGTTGATGCCCGCATCGACGGCGTGCTGGTCGATGCGCGCGAGCTCGTCGTCGGAGAACTCGCGGTTGTCCAGCGCCCCGAGGCTGTCGTCGAGCTGCGCGACGCTGGAGGCGCCGATGAGCGCCGACGTCACCCGCTCGTCGCGCAGCGTCCAGGCGATCGCCATCTGGGCCAGCGTCTGCCCGCGCTCCTGGGCCAGCGCGTTGAGCGCCTGCACGTGCGCCAGCGCCTCGGGCGTGAGCATGTCCTGCTTGAGGAAGTGGTCCTGCGCGGCACGCGAGCCCTCGGGGACCGAGCCGCCGAGGTACTTGTCGGTCAGCATGCCCTGCGCCAGCGGCGAGAACGCGATGCAGCCGATGCCCTCGCGCTCCAGCACGTCGAGGAGGTCCTCCTCGATCCAGCGGTTCAGCAGCGAGTAGGACGGCTGGTGGATGACCACCGGCGTGCCGAGGTCGCGCAGGATCTGGGCCGCCTCCTCGGTGCGATGGGCCGAGTAGGACGAGATGCCGGCGTACAGCGCCTTGCCCTGGCGCACCGCGGTGTCGAGCGCGCCCATCGTCTCGTGCAGCGGCGTGTCGGGGTCGAAGCGGTGCGAGTAGAAGATGTCGACGTAGTCGAGGCCCATCCGCCCCAGGCTCTGGTCCAGGCTCGACAGCAGGTACTTGCGCGAGCCCCACTCGCCGTAGGGCCCGGGCCACATGTCGTAGCCGGCCTTGGTCGAGATCACGAGCTCGTCGCGGTAGGGCTTGAGGTCGGTGGCCAGCAGCCGGCCGAAGTTCTCCTCGGCCGAGCCGGGCGGCGGGCCGTAGTTGTTGGCCAGGTCGAAGTGGGTGATGCCGCGGTCGAACGCGCGGTGGACGATCGCGCGCTGGGTGTCGAGGGCCCGGTCGTGGCCGAAGTTGTGCCAGAGGCCCAGCGAGATCGGCGGCAGGAGCAGGCCGCTGCGACCGGTGCGGCGGTAGGGCATGGACGCGTAGCGATCGTCGGCGGGCACGTAGGGCATGGACGACAATCTACGAGGAGGGCGCCGCCGTCACATAGGGCGCCAGCGCGGCGCGGACGACGTCGGGCCACGGGGCCTTGGTGTAGGCCTCGCTCTCGACGCACACGTGGCGCAGCGAGCCGGCGGCGATCGTCGCGCCGTCGCGGCGGATCGTGAAGTGGCTGGTCAGCGAGGACGTGGTCGGGGCGTCGAAGACCGTCTCGATCTCGAGCACGTCGTCGTAGCGCGCGGGGGCGAGGTGGCGGACGTGGGACTCGGCGACGACACAGTCCACGCCGCGCGCGATCAGCAGCTCCTGGTAGCTCAGCCCGGTGGCCGCGCGGAGGGCCTCGGTGTGGGCGAGGTCGAACCACGTGAGGTAGTGGCCGTTGAAGGCGTGGCCCTGCATGTCGCACTCCACGTAGCGGACGCGCAGGGCGGTGATGAGCGGTGTGGGCACGTGGCGCGCGATCATAGGGGGCGTGCGCCTGCTCTTCGTCTGCATGGGGAACATCTGCCGCTCGCCGACCGCCGAGGCCGTGATGCGTGCGCTGGTCGCGCGCGAGGGCCTCGACGGGACGGTCGAGATCGACAGCGCCGGCACCGGCGCGTGGCACATCGGCGACCCGCCCGACCACCGGTCCACGGCCGCGGCCCGGGCGCGCGGCATCGTCATGGAGGGCGCCGCGCGCCAGGTGACCGAGGCCGACTTCGAGGCCTATGACCTGCTCCTGGCCGCCGACGCGCAGAACGTCGCGGCGCTGCGGGCGGTCGCGCCCGACGAGGCGGCCGCGGCGAAGGTGCGGCTGCTGCGCGAGTTCGATCCGGCGGCGGCCGCCGCGCACGACCTCGACGTGCCCGACCCGTACTACGGTGGCCCCGACGGGTTCGACGACGTCATCGACATGGTCGACGCCGCCTGCCGCGGCCTGCTGGAGCAGCTGCGCACGGAGGGCCGCGTGTGAGGGAGGCGCTGGCCGCCGCGCTGGGCGAGGAGGTCGCGACGCTGAGGCCGATCGCCGGCGGCGACCTCAACGACGCGTTCTGCGCCACGCTGGCCGGCGGGGCGCGCGCGTTCGTCAAGACGGCGCGCGATGCCGCGCCCGGGGCCTACGCGGCCGAGGCGGCCGGGCTGCGCTGGCTCGGCGCGGCGGGCGGCCTCCCGGTGCCCGAGGTGCTGGCCGTCGGCGAGCGCTTCCTGGCGCTGGCGTGGATCGAGCCCGGGCGCGAGCCGCTGGACGCCGCGGC
>JAOPZP010000228.1 GCA_025964055.1 Conexibacter sp. | reverse complement strand
CACTGGCCATCGTCGCGTTCGTCCTGCGCCGCACGGTCTTCGGCCTGCAGCTGCGCGCGATCGGCGGCAACGACCGCGCCGCGCGCGTCGCGGGGCTCTCGGTCGGGGCGATCACGATCACCGCGATGGCGGCGAGCGGGGCGCTGGCCGGGCTGGCCGGGGGCATCGAGGTGCTCGGCGCGCGGGGCCGGCTCATCGAGGGCTTCTCGCCCGGCTACGGCTTCGAGGCGATCGCGATCGCGCTGCTCGGCCGGCTGAACCCGCTCGGCATCGTCGGCGCGGCGCTGCTCTTCGGCGCGCTGGACGCCGGCGGCGCCGGGTTGCAGACCACCGCCGAAGGCGTGTCCTCGGCCATCGTGCCGATCACCGAAGGGCTCGCGGTCGTGTTCGTGCTGATCGGGCTGGGGATCGTCGAGATGCTCAACCGGCGCCGCGAGGCACGCGCGATGCTGGCCGGCTCGCAGTCCTCCGACCGCGCCGTGACGCACGACGGCGCCGCGGGCCCCGTGGTGGAGGCCTGATGCACAACGACTTCCTCACCCTCCTGCTCGTGGCGGGCGTCGGCCTCGCCGCGCCGTTGTTGTACGCGGCGCTCGGGGAGCTGGTCTCCGAGACCGCCGGCGTCATCAACATCGGGCTGGAGGGCATGATGCTCGCCGGCGCCTTCTGCGGGGTCTGGGGCGCCTTCGTCTCGGGCAGCGTCGCCGTCGGGTTCCTCGCCGCGGCCGCGGGCGGCATGGTCGTCGCGGCCGTCCACGGCGTCGTCTGCCTGGTCTTCCGCGCCAACCAGGTCGTCTCCGGCGTCGTGCTGAACGTCCTGGTCCTCGGGCTCACGACCTTCGGGATCGCCGTCGTCTTCGGGTCGAACCTCTCCCGCTCGGTGGCGACGCTGCCGACGCTGCGCATCCCGCTGCTCGCCGACATCCCGATCGCCGGGCCGGCGCTGTTTGAGCAGGACATCGGCGTCTACGCCGTGTTCCTGATGGTGCCGCTGCTCGTGTGGGTGCTCAGGAGCACGCCGCTCGGCCTGGCGCTCAAGGCGGTCGGCGAGCGCCCGGAGTCGGCCGCGTCCCTGGGCGTGCGCGTCACGGCGCTGCGCTGGGGCGCGCTGCTGTTCTGCGGCCTGGCGGCGGGCGTCGGCGGAGCCCAGCTGACGCTCGCGGGGCTGGGCGCCTTCACGCAGAACGTGACCGCCGGACGCGGCTTCATCGCGCTGGCCGCCGTGGTCTTCGGCCGCTGGCGCCCCGTGGGGACGATGGTCGCCGTGCTGCTGTTCGCCACGGCGGACGCGTTCCAGATCCGCGCGCAGGCGCTGGGCATCCATGTGCCCTACCAGCTGCTGGCCATGCTGCCCTACCTCGTGACCGTGGTCGCGCTGGCCTTCGTCCGCGGCATGCGGGCGCCAGCGGCGCTGGGCGTCACGCCGGAGCGCTCATGACGCCCCGCGATGGACCCGTGGCGCTCGTCACCGGCGGCGCGACCGGCATCGGGTTCGCGACGGCGCTGGCGCTCGGGCGCGACGGGGCCCGCGTGGTCCTCGCCGGCCTGCCCGGCTCGCCGCTGCCCGAGGCGGTCGACGCGCTCCTGGCGGATGGCATCGACGCGATCGCCGTCGAGGCCGACGTCGGCCGGGCCGCCGATGCCGAGCGGGCCGTCGCGGCCGCCGTCGAGGCGTACGGGCGGCTCGACGCCCTCGTCAACTGCGCCGGCACGTCGGCGGTGGCCCCGCTGGCGACGATGGACGAGGCCGATTGGGACCGCGTGTTCGACACCAACGTGCGCGGCGTGTTCCTGATGAGCCGCGCGGCGATCCCGGCCCTGGCCGCCTCGGGCGCCGGCGCGATCGTCAACGTCGCCTCGCAGCTCGCGCTGTCGGCGGTCCCGGGGTTCTCGGCCTACTGCGCGTCCAAGGCCGCCGTCCTGCACCTCACCCGGTGCATGGCGCTGGAGCTGCTCCCGTCGGGCGTGCGGGTCAACGCCGTCTGCCCCGGCGGGGTCGACACGCCCCTGCTGCAGCGAGCGTTCCCGGACGGCCGCGGACCGCAGGGCACGCTCGACGACCTCGTCGCCGCCCACCCGATCGGCCGGCTGGGCCGGCCCGAGGAGGTCGCCGCGGCCATCCGGTTCCTCGTCTCGGCAGAGGCCAGCTTCGTGGTCGGGGCGGGACTCGTCGTCGACGGGGGGTACACCCTTGCCTGAAGCCGACCAGGCACGCGCAGGTGTCGCGCCCCGCCACGTGCTCGTGGCGATCGACCGGTCGCCCGAGGGCTGGTCGGCGCTGGAGGAGGGCATCGACGTCGCCGAGCGCTGCCACGCCGTCCTGACGCTGGTCGCGGTGGCCGAGCGGCCGGGCTGGTGGCTGGCGGGCGTCGCCGGCATGGCGCCCCTGACGCACGGTGACGTCGCCGGCTGGCTGGAGGACGCAGCGCTTCGGTCCCTGGCGCTGGCGCGCGATCACGTGCCCGGGTCGATCTCCATCCTGACCCGCGTGGTCCGCGGCCCGGCCCGCAGGGCCCGTGCGCGAGAGGTGTCCAGCGGCCGCTACGACGTCGTCCTCTGGCCCCAGGCCGTCGCGAGGCGGAGGCCCCGGTGACCCGGACGCTGCTGACCGACGGCTACCTCGTCACCGTCGACCCCGGCCGTCGGGTGATCGAGCGCGGCTGGATCGCGATCGAGCACGACCGGATCGTCGGGCTCGGCAGCATGGACGAGCTGCCCGAGCAGCCCGGGGCCGAGGTCGTCGACCTGGCGGGCATGCTGGTGCTGCCGGGCTTCGTCAACGGCCACAACCACCATTGGGCCAGCCTCTTCAAGAACACGGGGGAGGGGCTGCTGCTGGAGGACTGGCTCGACCAGGTGACGCTGCCGCTGATGGCGCAACTGAGCAATGAGGATCTGCGCGTGGCGGCGTACCTCGGCGCGATCGAGCAGCTGCGCACCGGCACCACGTGCTCGCTGAACCACGTCATCAACGTCAACGACGCGGACTCGATGCAGGCGATGATCGAGCCGGTCCTCGACGTCGGCATCCGCCAGCTCGTCACCAAGGAGCTGCGGGACACGCCGGCGCCCGCGTTCTCCGACGCGTACGCCGCCCGGCCACACGTGCGCGATCGCGAGCAGGAGCTGGCGATCGCCGAAGAGGTCATCGACCGCTGGGACGGCGCCGGCGGCCTCATCCACATGGGGCTGGCCATCGAGACCGGCGCCAACTGGATGCTGCACAACACGACGTCGGACGAGATCATCCTCGCCGGCGTCGAGCTGGCGCGGCGGCGCGGGCTCAAGATCACCAACCACTGCTCCGCCGGCACGCCGTGGCTGTCGGGCCGGGCGTTCGAGCACCAGACCGGCGGCGGGGACATCGATTACCTGGCGCGCCTGGGCGCGCTGGCCGACAGCTGGGTGTTCGTCCACGCGCTGCATCTCAAGGACCGCGAGCTCGACCACATCGCCCGCTCCGGCGCCGCGATCATCACCAACCCGGTGAGCAACGCCTACAGCTGCGACGGCCTGCCGCCGATGCGCCGGCTCTTGAACGCCGGGTGCACCGTCGGCCTGGGCAGCGACGGCGCCTACGTGAACTGCTCGCTCGACATGGTCCAGCAGATGAAGTTCGCCGCGCTGCTGGCGAACGCCACCCACGACGATCCGCTGCTCATGACCGCCGAGCGCGTCATCGAGATGGCGACGATCGGCAGCGCCCGTGCGATGGGCCTGGACCACCTGATCGGCTCGCTGGAGGTCGGCAAGAAGGCCGACATCGTGGCGTTCGACCTGCGACGGGCGCATACGACGGTGGGTAATCGTGCGATCGCGGCGCTGGTGTTCTCCGCGCACGGGACCGACGTCGACACCGTGCTGGTCGACGGCAAGGTCGTGTTGCGCGGCGGCCGGCTGACCGCGTTCACCGCAGAGCAGGAGGTCCTGGTCGAGGCGACCGCGCGGGCGCATGCCGCGATCGAGCGCGCCGGGCTCGCCGAACGCGTCTTCGTGGACTGGCGGCCGGTCCGATGAGCGGCGCGCCGGCGCTACTGCTCGGTGCTCGGCGCGGGGCCCGCCGTCCGCTCGTAGGCCTCGATGACGTCGAGCGTCGAGCGGAGGTGGCGGCCGGTCAGGTCGACGGCCAGGTCGGCGTCGCGCTTGTCGTAGGCGTCGAGGATGAGCGCGTGCTCCCGGTTGGATTCGTCGAGCTGGGAGACCTCGGCCCGGATGGAGAGCGACACCTGGATCGACGCGGCGTTGCGCAGCGACGTGATCATGGCGAGCAGGCGGGGGGAGTCGGCCGGCTCGAGGAGGATCGCGTGGAAGTCGCGGTTGAGCTGCACCCACGCGCCGAGATCGCTGGTCTGCAGCATCGTCTCGTGGACCCTCCGGGCACGCTCGATCTGCGGGTCGGAGATCCGGTCGATCGCCCGCCGCACCGCGAGCGGCTCCAGGACCAGGCGGAGGCCGTAGACCTCCTGCGCCTCGGCCAGGCTCGGGGCGTGGACCATGGAGCTGCGGTAGGAGTCGAAGTCGACCAGGCCCTCGCCGGCGAGGTCGCGGATCGCCTCGCGGATCGGCGTGCGGCTCACGCCGAGCTGGGTCGACAGCTCCGAGAGCACCAGGGGCGTCCCCGGCGCCAGCGCGCCGCCGAGGATCGCACCACGGAGCTGCTCGAGCACCTGCTCGTGGGCGGTCTGGCGCGGGATGCCCCCCAGCGCGGGGATGCCGTTCAGCGGCAGTGCGGTGTTGCGTTCGGCCATCAGCGTCGTCGTCCCTTCTCGGGCGGATCCTGGCGCACCTTGTCACAGGCCCTCGGAGTACGTAGTGTAGTGCGTGGAAGATCGTATACCGTATATCTCGGAAGGTCCCAATGAGCCAAGAAGTCCTCCCACCCCTCGCTCGCTACGCGCCCTACCGGCGGGCCGGCGACCTCGTGTACCTGGCCGGCATCATCGCGGTCGACACCGTCGCGGGCCGGACGGTCAGCGGCTACGCCGACATCCCGGCCGACGCCCGCGCGGCCCTGGGCGAGACGGGCGAGATGTCGGTGGACTCCAAGGACGGCCCGATCGCCGCTCAGTCCTGGTTCATCATGGAGCAGCTGCAGCGGGTGCTGGAGGAGGCCGGCGGGACGATGGCCGACGTCGTCAACCTGACGCAGTACTTCATCGACCTCCGCGACTTCCCGATCTACAACCGGATTCGCGCCACCTACTTCCCGAACCCGCCGGCGAGCACGGTCGTGCGCGTCGCCGAGCTCCTGCCGACCCCTGAGTCCCTCCTCGAGGTCCAGGCGGTCGCGTACATCCCTGAGCGTCGTGGCTGAGACCTTCCTCGCCGTCGACGGGGTCACCAAGCGCTACCCCGGCGTCACCGCGCTCTCCGGCGTGTCGCTGGAGCTGCGGCGCGGAGAGGTGCACGGGCTCATCGGCGAGAACGGCGCCGGCAAGTCCACGCTGATCCGCATCATGACCGGCGCGACGCGGCCCGACGAGGGCACCGTGGCCATCGACGGAGCGCCGGTGACGCTCTCGAACCCCGGCGATGCGCGCCGCCGGGGCGTCGTCGGCATCTTCCAGGAGCTGACGACGCAGCCCTGGCTCACGGTCGGCGACAACATCCTGCTCGGCGACGAGCCGACGGTCGGCCCCGGCCGCCAGGTCCTCGCCCGGCGCCGCGGAAACCGCCGCGCCCGCGAGGTGCTCGCCCGGCTCGACGCGGCGGGCATCCCGATCTCGGCCCGCGCAGGCGACCTGAGCACCGCGCAGAAGCAACTGCTGGAGATCGGCCGCGCGATGGCCCTCGACGCGCCGCTGATCATCATGGACGAGCCGACCGCGTCGCTGCCCGACCGTGACGCCGACCGCCTGCTCGGGCTCATCGACGAGCTGCGCACGCAGGGGCGCACGGTCCTGTACGTGTCGCACCGGCTCGACGAGATCCGCCGGATCGCCGATCGCGTCACGGTGCTGCGCGGTGGCCGGCACGTCACCACGGCACCGACCGCCGAGCTCGACCTGCCGCGCATGATCGAGCTGATGCTCGGCCGCCCGGCCGGGGACCTCTTCCCGCCCCGCAACGACCGGATCGGCGAGCCCCTGCTGCGCGTGCGCGGGCTGAGCCGCCAGCGCGCGTTCTCCGACATCTCGTTCGACGTGCGCGCCGGCGAGGTGCTCGGGTTCTCGGGTCTCATCGGCGCCGGTCGCTCCGAGGTCATGCGCGCGGTGTGCGGCGCGGAGCCGGCCGAGGCGGGGACCGTGGAGGTCGCGGGCGCGCCGGTGCGGCTCCGATCGCCGCGCGACGCCATCCGCGCGGGCATCGCCTACCTGCCCGAGGACCGCAAGGAGCAGGGCCTGGTGCTCGGGCTGTCCGGCCGCGAGAACATCGCGCTGGCCTCGATGCGGCGCTTCACCCCGGGCGGCGTGATGCGCCGCCGCGCGATGGAGCGCGAGACCGGCGAGATCAGCCGGGCGCTGCAGCTGCGCGGCTCGCTCGACGCCGAGGTGCGCACGCTCTCGGGCGGCAACCAGCAGAAGATCGTCATCGGCAAGGCGCTGCTGACCAACCCGCGCGTGCTGATCTTCGACGAGCCGACGCGCGGCATCGACGTCGGCGCCAAGCGCGAGGTCTACCGCCTCATCCACGAGGCGGCCGGTCGTGGGGCGGCCGTGATCCTCGTGTCCTCCGAGCTGCCGGAGGTGGTCAACGTGGCCCATCGGATCCTCGTGATGTCCAGCGGGCGCATCCACGACGAGCTGACGCAGGACGAGTTCGACGACCGGCGGATCCTCACGGCGGCGTTCGCCGGCCATGTGGCCCGCATCGACCAGACCGAGGACGAGCGATGAGCGTGACCAGCGTGGACACCGAGGCGGACCGCTCCGGCGGGGACGGGGACGGGCTGGGGCGGATGGCGCGGCTGCGCCGCATCGACCCGCGCGACGCGGGCCTGCCGTTGGCCGTGCTCGCGCTCATGGTCTTCTTCACGGCCCAGTCGAGCGTGTTCTTCACCGTCGCGAACTTCCAGAACGTGGGCCTCCAGGCGGCGGCGCTCGCCCTGGTCGCGTTCGGCCAGTGCTTCGTCGTGCTCAGCGCCGGGATCGACCTGTCGGTCGGCTCGACGGTGGCGCTCTCGAGCGTCGTGACGGCGATCGTCATGAAGGACACGAGCATCCCCGTGGGGATCCTCGCGGGCCTGGGCACCGGCATCGGCGTCGGCCTGGTCAACGGGGTGGTCATCACGGTGCTGCGGGTGGTGCCGTTCGTCGCGACGCTCGCGATGCTCTCGGTGGCCTCCGGCCTGGCCCTGAGCTGGAGTGGCGGGACACCGATCGCCGGCCTTCCGTCGGGCTTCACGACGATCGCGCTGACGCGCGTCGGCGGCGTGCCGCTCCCGGTCGTCATCGCGGCGTGCGCGTTCCTGGTGGGCTACGCCGTCCTGCGCCACACGCGCCTGGGGCGCTACCTCTACGCCGTCGGCGGCAACGCCGAGGCCGCGCGACTCGCCGGCGTGGACGTCCGCGTGGTCACGGCCGTGGCCTACGTCGTGTGCTCGTTCTTCGCCGCCTGCGGCGCGGTCGTCCTGACGGCCCGCGTCTCCTCCGGTCAGCCGACGCTCGGCGCCAGCCTCGCGCTCGAGTCCGTCGCCGCCGTCGTGATCGGCGGCGTCTCCCTCTTCGGCGGACGAGGCTCCATCGTCGGCGTCCTCTTCGGGGTGGCGTTCGTGAGCATCTTGTCCAACGGGCTGAACCTCCTCAACGTCAGCTCGTACACCCAGCTTCTGATCCTTGGCGTGGCGCTCGTGGCGGTCATCGCGATCGACCGGCGGATCAGCAGGGGTCGCGGTGAGGAGACGTGACCCGGGCGCCCGGCAACGGCGTCGCATCAGCCCCAGCATCTACGGAGGACGGTTCATGATCACATCAATGCGCAGTCGCGCGGCGGTTCTGGCAGGTCTTCTGACCTGTGCCGCAGGGGTCGCCGCGTGCGGCTCCAGCAACGAGGGCACCTCGTCGGGCTCGAGCTCCGGCGGCGGGAAGGGCAAGCTCGGCGTCTCGGTGCCGACGGTCCAGGGCCCGTTCTTCACCGCGATGCTCTACGGCATGAAGGACGAGGCCAAGAAGCTCGGCTACACCCTGGAGATCCGCGACGCCGGGGGGTACGCCAACGTGGACAAGCAGGCCTCGCAGTTCGAGAACCTGGGCGTCCAGGGCGTCAAGGCGGTCCTGATCGATCCCGCCGATCCGACGACGCTCACCGGCTCCCTGGGGCAGGTCAAGGCCGCCAACGTCCCGGTCATCGGGGCGGGCGACGAGTTCCCGGGCGCCGACGTGTCGGTGTCCTCGAGCCACTGCGACGTCGGCCACGCGATGGCCAAGGGCGCCGAGCAGCTCCTGCCCAACGGCGGGACGATGGCGGCCCTGACCGGGCCCGCGGGCGCGCCGTGGACGACCGACCGCTGGAAGTGCTTCACGCAGGACATCAAGAGCACCAACATCAAGGTGGTCTCGCAGAAGGCGTCCGATCCGGCCGTGGAGCAGGGCGTGACGATCGCGTCGGACTTCCTGCAGCGCAACCCGAAGCTCGACCTCATCTACGGCGCTGACGACACCGTCGGCGTCGGCGCGGCCAAGGCCGTGCAGGAGGCCAAGCGCTGCGGCAAGACGCAGGTGCTGACGGCGGTGCTCGGACGTGAGGCCGAGGCGCTGCTCAAGGAGGGCTGCGTGAACTACGTGGTCGCCCAGCAGACCGTCCTCGTCGGGCGCCTGGCGGTCCGCGAGGCCGACAAGCTGATCGCCGGCACCAAGCCCGCGAGCCAGACCGTCAGCGTCCCGCTCGTCCCGGTGACCAAGGACAACATCGCCACCGTGGACATCACCAAGCTCCGCGAGCCCGACAGCTACAAGCCGTAGGCGAGCAGCGCCGGCACGGGCGCCCGCCCGTGCCGGCGTGACCATCTGACCCCTAAAGGACCCATGCCGAACACCATCGCCATCCGCCTCAACCAGCAGCAGCTCGAGCTGCTCGACGGGACCGTCTCGCGTCTTGGGCTCGCCGATCGCGAGCAGGCGCTGCTCGAGGGGCTGCGCCGCTTCGTCGACCCCGAGAGCGCGTCGCCGTCGGCGCCCGCCTCCGCCGACCGGCCTCGCCACGCCACCGCGCCCGACCGCGAGGTGCTGCGCGAGCTGACCATCGAGCCGGGCACCGGCAAGGCGCTCGAGCTGCGCCGCGGCCAGGTGCTGCGCATCGCCCAGACGGTGGGCGGCCAGTGCGCCGACTTCAACTGCTTCAACCTGACCGACTACAAGGAGTTCTTCCACACCGGGCGCACCCGCCACATGCACGGGCTGCACCCCAGCGTCGGCGACTTCCTGTGGTCGGCACCGCCGCGCGAGCGCCCGATGGCCGCGATCGTGGAGGACACCGCCGGCACCAACGACGTGCTGTACCCGCGCTGCAGCGGGTTCTTGTTCGAGTACCAGTACGGCCTGCCCGTGCACACCAACTGCCACGACATCCAGGCCGAGGCCCAGCGCGAGTACGGGCTGACGCCGGACGACGTGCACGACTCGTTCAACTTCTTCATGCACACGGGCGTGGACACCGCCGGCCGGCCGTTCATCGCCGAGAACACCGCGACGAGCGGCGACTACGTCGAGCTCCTGGCGCTCATGGACCTCCTGGCCGTCCCGAACGTGTGCGGTGCCGACGTCATGGCCACCAGCAGCTTCGAGCTCAAGCCGCTCGCGCTGACGGTCATGCAGGGCGTCGAGGCGGACTGGGCGCTGCTCGAGGGCCGCCGCGAGCTCGCTTCGTTCGCCAACCAGCGCAACCCCGACATGTTCGTCAACCGCGACATCAAGGCCGACCGCGAGCTGCGCAGCGACCCGGCCTACGAGCCCGCCTTCACCAACGTCCCGCTCGCGGTGACGACGATCTCGCTCGAGCTGCCCGACGTCGACGCGGCCGTCGTCGACCACCTGGTCGCCGACGGTGCCTACGGCCACGACCCGGGAGCGGTCGTGCGCTTCGTGTGGCACTCCTGGTGGATCCGCGAGTACATGCAAGGCCCCAAGCACTTCGCCGCCGGCGCAGCGACCTCCTAGGAGATATGCAGATGCGATCCAACGACGCACGCGAGGCCTTCAGCCGCCTCGTCCGCAACCCCGCCATCGTCACCATCGACCTGCATCGGGGGCACCTGGACCCCGAGGTGGCCACGCTGCCGCTGCCGGCCGACCGCTCGGCCGCGCTCGTCGAGCGCTGCCGCGTGTTCCTCGACGCGGCACGCGAGCTCGACGTGCCGATCGTGCATGTCATCACCGCGTACCGCGACCGGGCCGAGATCCTGTCCAACCCGTACTGGGCGTTCCAGGCGCAGCGGCCGGGCAGCAAGCGCACCAACATCGCCGAGCACAACCTCGAGGGGTTGCCCGGGCTCGAGATGATGCCCCAGCTCGTGGCCGACGGCGACGTGTACGTCACCACCAAGAAGCGCTATGACTGCTTCATCGGGACCGACCTGGAGTTCATCCTGCGGTCGCGCGGCCACGACGGACTGATCGTGCTGGGGGTGAACACCAACTCGTGCATCCTCGCGACGGCCGTCGCCGCCGCGGTCCGCGACTTCGCGGTCTTCGTCCTCGACGAGGGTGTCGACTCGATGATGGGCGCCGAGCTCGACGACGCGGCGCGCCGCGTGCTCGACGCCTCCTTCGGCTGGCTGATCGGCGCCGACGACACGCTCGAAGCGCTGCGCGCGGTCGGCGCCGGCGTGGCCAGCTAGGGGAACGCTGGCCCAGAGGGCCAGGTTCCCGTGCGGGTGTTCGCCCGGGGGGGCGAAACCCGCGGGGGAACGCCGGCCCAGAGGGCCAGGTTCCCGTGCGGGTGTTCGCCCGGGGGGCGAAACCCGCGGCGGGTTAGGGACGCACGCTTCTAGCGCCAGGTGGGCGGCGCGCCGGCGCCGGGCAGGAATCGGCCGGCCGGCGCGCCGGTCGGGGCGCCCTGCTCGAAGATCGTCGCGCCGCGCAGCAGCGTCCGGACCACGCGGCCACGCACCTCGCGGCCGGCGTACGGGGTCCAGCCCGCCTTCGAGCGGACCTGGTCGTCGCGCAGCACCCACACGGCCGTCGGGTCGACGAGCGCCAGGTCTGCGTCTGCGCCGGGCTCCAGGGCGCCCTTTCGCGGCCACAGGCCGTAGTGGCGTGCGGGCGCCGTGCTGTACACCCGCACGACGTCCTCCAGCGCCAGCTTGCCGCGGGCGGCGGCGTCGAGCAGGAGCGGCATGGTGGTGTCGAGCCCCGGCAGGCCGAAGTGACACTGCCAGATCGAGCCGGCGTGCTTCTGCTCGACGGTGCTCGGCGCGTGGTCGGAGGAGAGGAAGCTGAGCTGCCCGGCGCGCAGCAGGCGCCACATGTCGTCCTCGTCGGCGTCGATGCGGGCGCGCGCCGGCGGCGTGAACTTGCGCAGCGGCCCGTGCTCGTCGATGTCCTGCTCGCGCAGCAGGAAGTACTGCGGACAGGCCTCCGCGGCGAGCCGCGCGCCGGCCGAGCGCTCGCGGTCGATCAGCGCGACGACGGCCGGCGAGCTGCAGTGGGCGATGCCCACGGCTGCGCCGGCGTGGCGGCTGAGCACGCCGACGGTCGCCGCGGCGACCTCTTCGGCGCTGCGGTTGCGCCACTCCGGCACGATGCGCGGGTCCTCGCGGCCGTCAGCCTGCAGGAGCGCCTCGGCGGCAGCGGTCAGGGCCTCGTCCTCGCAGTGGACGAGCGAGTGCGCGCCCAGTCGGGCGAAGCGCCCGAACCATTCCAGCAGGCTCGCCGCGTCGTGGCCGGGGACGCCGTGCGTCGTGCAGGTGAAGAGCTTGAAGTACGCCGTGCCGGCCCGCCAGAGCTCCTCGGCATGCCCGGCCATGCCGGGCCACGCGTGGGCGACGAGGCCGTAGTCGATGAGCGATCGGCCCTCGAGGTGCGCGCGCTTGGCGGCGAGGTCCTCGGCGGTGCGCACGGGGTGGCCGTGCGTGTGCTCGAGGATCGTCGTCACGCCGTTGACGGCTGCCGCGGCGGTGCCGGAGGGGAAGTCCTCGCGCGTGCTGTCGCCGGGGTCCATCAGGTGCGCGTGGGTCTCCACCATGCCCGGGAGGACGAGCAACCCGCCCGCGTCGATCTCGTCGCGCGCCGGCTTCGGCGTGCCGACGTGCGCGATGCGCCCGTCGGCGATGTGGACGTCCAGGCGCGCGCGCCCGTGCTCGGTGACGACCATGCCCCCGCGCACCGCCAGGTCGAACTCGCTCATGAGTACCGCAGCTCCTCGTCGGTGGCGAACCAGTCCGCGGGCGCGCCCGCCGTGTTGAGCACGATGCTCTGCGCCACGGTATAGGCGCGGTACGCGTCGAGGCCGTTCTCCTGGCCCAGACCGCTGTCCTTGCGCCCGCTCCACGGCGACGACGGGTCGATGCGGTGGTGGTCGTTGACCCACACGATGCCGATGTCGAGGCGTTCGGCGAGCCGCAGTGCGCGCGCCGTGTCGCCCGTCCACACCGATGCCGCCAGGCCGTAGTCGGAGTCGTTGGCCAGCGCCACGGCCTCGTCGTCGTCGGTGAACGGAATGGCGACGACGATCGGGCCGAAGACCTCCTCGCGCCAGATGTC
This sequence comes from Conexibacter sp., assembly GCA_025964055.1. Classification (GTDB taxonomy): domain Bacteria; phylum Actinomycetota; class Thermoleophilia; order Solirubrobacterales; family Solirubrobacteraceae; genus Baekduia. The sequence continues at coordinate 343 of JAOPZP010000228.1, read as the reverse complement.
CATCGCGCACGAGAGATCGCCGAGCACGGTCGGGTGGTAGTAGGACCCCTGGGCCAGCAGGGGATCCTCGGGGATGCGGCCGCCGGCCAGGACGCGGGCGCCCTGAGCGCGGGCGTGCTCGATCGCCTGCGCCACCTGAGCGCGCTGGCGCGCGGACACGAGCGGCCCGATCTGCGTCCGCGGATCCTGCGGATCGCCCAGGCGCAGGGCCTCCGTGCGGTCGGCCAGCCGTTCGACGACCGCGTCGAAGAGGCTCGCGTGCACCAACAGCCGGCTGCCCTGCACGCACGTCTGGCCCGTGGCGATGAAGCCCGCGAAGAGCGCGCCGGCCGCCGCGACGTCC
>JAOPZP010000200.1 GCA_025964055.1 Conexibacter sp. | reverse complement strand
CGGGCACGGAGGCGTCGATGAGCGCCATCCGCCTCGCGCGCGCCGTGACCGGCCGGACCAAGCTCCTGAAGTTCGCCGGCGCCTACCACGGGCACGTCGACGGCCTGCTCGCGCAGGCCGGCAGCGGGCTGGCGACCGCCGGGATCCCCGCGAGCCCCGGTGTCCCGGAGTCCGCGACGCACGAGACGGTCATCGTCGGGTGGAACGACGGCGAGGCCGTGGCGCGCGCCTGCGCCGAGCACGAGTTCGCCGCAGTGCTGGCCGAGCCGTACCCGGCCAACATGGGCCTCGTGCCGCCGGTCGAGGGCTTCCTGGAGCTGCTGCGCCACCAGGCCGACCTCAACGGCGCGCTGCTGATCTTCGACGAGGTCATCACCGGCTTCCGCGTCGCCGAGGGCGGCGCGCAGGAGCGCGAAGGGATCCTGCCCGACCTGACGCTCCTGGGGAAGGTCATCGGCGGTGGCCTCCCGGCCGCGGCCTACGGCGGCAAGCGCACGCTGATGGAGCGCATCGCGCCGGCCGGCGACGTCTACCAGGCAGGGACGCTGAGCGGCAACCCGCTCGCCGTCGCTGCCGGCCTCACGACGCTGCGCCTGCTCGACGACCCGGCCTACCTGCGCCTCGGCTCGACGACCGAGGCACTGGCCGCGGGCCTGCGCGACGGCGCGGCGGGCGCGGGCATCCCGGTCTCGGTCACCACGGTGCCCGGCCTGCTGACGATCTTCTTCGCCGAGACCGCGCCGCGCGACTACGCGACCGCGCAGGCCTGCGACCACGAGGCCTACGCGGCGTGGTGCCGGGCGCTGCTGGCGCGCGGCGTCTACCCGCCCGCCTCGCAGTACGAGGCGTGGTTCCCGTCGCTGGCGCACACCTCCGAGCACCTCGACCGCACGTTGGACGCCGTCAACGCGGCGTTCGCCGAGCTCGCCTGACGTGAGCGTCGACGGGGCCGCAGCGGTGCTGCCGCGCCTCGCTGCGCTGGTCCGCGCCGACGGCGGGCTGCTGGCCGCGGCGATCGCGGAGCAGCCCTCCGGCGCCACGCCGTACGGCGACGCCGTGGCGCACGGCCCGCGCGCCCAGGGCCACCCGGCCGACCTCCCGCTCGTGCTCGAGGCCATCCGCGAGGGCTACCTGCTGCACTACGGCGCGCCGCGGCTCATGAGCCGCGCCGACGACGACCTGGCCCTGCTGGCCGGCGACCGCCTCTACGCGCTCGGCCTCGAGCGCCTCGCCGCGGCGGGCGACCTCGACGCGGTGCGCGCGCTGGCCGATCTCATCGCCCTGGGGGCCCAGGCGCAGGCGGCCGGTGACGAGGAGCTCGCCGAGGCCGTCTGGGCGGCGGGTTGCGCGGAGGTGGGCTGGGGTCCCAACCCGGACCTCGACGCCGCCAAAGAGGCGGCACGTGCAGGCGAAACGTCGGCCGCCGAGCGTCTCGTAGCAGCGGCGCGCCACATCGCCGGGGACCTGGCGCCGACCCGCTGACCAGACAGCGTGGCGCAGGCGGCGCGGCCCGTACGATGTTCGAGCGATAGATTTCCGGGCCGGACGTCGATCACGAAGGATCGCGCGTTCCCCGGACAGGACTCACCACCACCGTGCCCAAGAAGCAAGCCAAGAGCAAGTACACCGCCGACCGGGGGATCCCCGGCGCCTTCGAGGGCGAGACCGTCACGCGCCGGCGCTTCATGGTCGGCACCGCCCACGCGACCGGTGCCATCGCCACGTCGGCCATCCTGCTGCCGTCCCTCGGCTTCGCCCTGGGTCCGCTCTTCGAGCAGCACAAGCAGCGCTGGCAGCCCGTCGGCGCCCCCGACGAGTTCACCAACGACAACTACATCCCGAAGGTCATCACGATCGCCGACGGGATCGGGGAGGCGGGCAAGACCACGGTCTACATCCGCCGCCGCAACCCGAAGCTCGACACCGACCAGCTGCCCAAGGGCTTCGAGAGCGAGCAGTTCGTCGCGATCTCGACGCGCTGCATGCACCTCGGCTGCCCGGTCCGCTACACCGAGGCGGCCCAGCGGTTCATCTGCCCGTGCCACGGCGGGGTCTACGACTTCCAGGGCAAGGTCGACGGCGGTCCGCCGGTCCGCCCGCTGGACCGCTTCTACAACCGCGTGCGCAACGGGCAGGTCGAGATCGGCCCGCGCTTCTCCGTCAACCGTGAGCTCAAGCGGTTCTCCCCCCGCAACCCGGGCGAGCCGCTCGACGGCATCGGCGGGATCCTGTACCCGTCGCGGCCCACGGTCCGCAAGCTCGACAAGCTCCCGCAGGACTGACCGCCATGCCCAAGCTCAAGCTTCCCGTTCCCCCGCTTCCGCCCTCGATGCGGCCGCCGCCCAAGCGTCCGGGCGCGCCCAAGACCAAGCCGCTCGACGCGGCCCAGGAGGCGGGCATCTACACCGTCGACTGGATCGACGAGCGGACCTCGCTGTCCGGGGGCCTGCGCTGGCTCATGTTCCGCAAGGTGCCCAAGGGCACCAACTGGTTCTACACCCTGGGCTCGGCGACGATGTTCGCCTTCGTCTCCCAGGCGATCACCGGCGTCTTCCTGGCGATGTACTACCGGCCCGACGCGGCCGGCGGAGCCTACGAGTCGGTTCGCCACATCAACGACGACGTCTTCCTCGGCGAGTTCGTGCACGGCATGCACAAGTGGGGCTCGTCGGTGATGGTCATCCTGATCTTCCTGCACATGGCCAGGACGTTCTTCTTCGGGGCCTACAAGTACCCGCGCGAGCTGAACTGGGTGATCGGCGTGGCGCTGCTGATCCTCACGTTCGTCATGTCGCTGACGGGCTACCTGCTGCCGTTCGACCAGCGGTCCTACTGGGCCACGATCGTCGCCAACAACATCACCGCCAGCGGCCCGTTCGTCGGTCCGTACCTCGGGGACTTCCTCAACGGCGGCGCGGAGTTCAACGCGACCACGCTGTCGCGCTTCTACGCGATCCACATGATGCTGGTCCCCGGCATCATCGGCGCCCTGATCGGGGCCCATCTCTACCTCGTCGCCAAGCTCGGGACCACGGCGCCGCCGTGGGTCAAGGCCAAGCCGGCCGACGAGCTGACCGAGGAGCGCGCGTGAACCGCCGGCAGAAGGAGGAGTACCTCCGCGACTACTCCGTCCTGAAGGCGCAGGGGAAGCCGTTCTTCCCGTACGCCGTCGCCAAGGACGGCGCGATGGCGTGCCTGGTCCTGCTCGTCATCATCCTGATGTCGATCCTCCTCGGCGCCGAGCTCGGCCCGAAGGCGGACCCGACGACGACGACGTACACGCCCCGCCCGGAGTGGTACTTCTTCTTCCTCTTCGAGCTGCTGCGCGTCATCAAGCCGCCGGAGTACGTCGCCCTGGCGACGATCGGCATCCCGACGATCTGCATGATCATGCTGTTCCTGCTGCCGTTCTACGACCGCGGCCCGGAACGGCGTCCCGAGCGGCGCCCCGTGGCGACGCTGACGGCGATCCTGATCATCGGCGCGATGGGCTACCTGACCTACGAGGGCGCGGCCGCCGGGCCGCCCACCCAGATCGACACGCCGACGCCCGCGTCGGTCATCGCCGAGGGTCCGAAGGTCGTCCAGCAGTACGAGGCGGGACGGCAGGTGGCCGCGCAGTCCGGCTGCCTGGCCTGCCACAAGATCGGCGAGAACGGCAACGGCGGACCGGGTCCGGCGCTGACCGACATCGCCGATCGCCTCCCCGCCGCGGGCATCCAGCGCACGCTGATCAACCCGACGGCGCCGATGCCGTCGTTCAAGTCGCTGCAGACCAACCAGCCCGAGAAGTTCAAGAACCTCGTGGCGTTCCTGGGCCGGCTGAAGTCCGAGAGCGGCACCGCGGGTGCCGCGAACCCGGGCACGGGCTCCGGAGGATGAGCGACCGCGGTCCAGCGGCCACCGCGGACCGCGGCACCCTGCCCGAGCCGCAGGTCCGCGCGATGTTCGACCGCATCGCGCGGGTCTACGACCTGATGAACTCGGTCATGACGGCCGGGCTGCATCACGCCTGGCGCCGGCGCGCGGCCGACCTCGCGCAGGTGGCGCCGGGAGACCGCGTCCTCGACGTCGCGACCGGCACCGGCGACCTGGCGATCGAGCTGGCGCGCCGGGTGGG
>JAOPZP010000199.1 GCA_025964055.1 Conexibacter sp. | reverse complement strand
GCCGCGGCTCCGCGTATATGTGCTCCTCGCGGCGGTGCCGGGCGGCCTCGCTGCGGCGGGCGTCAACGAGCCGCCGGGTCGCGACCGTCGCCAGCCACGCGCGCGGATCGCGCGGCGGGTGCTCGGGCCACACGCGCAGCGCCTCGATGAGCGCATCCTGCAGCGCGTCCTCGGCGGCGTCGAAGTCCTCGCCCCGACGGACCAGGCCGGCGAGGACCAGCGGGTCGAGCTCACGGAGCGCGCGCTCGTCCACCTGTCCGGCGGGCGTCCGGCTCACGCCGGGCCGTGGTCCGCGGGCGCCTCGGACATGACCTCCCGCACGTCGATCCACTCGTACAGCGGCTTCCCGCCCGGGCCGGGCTCGGAGGAGACGTAGGCCGCGAGCTCGACCGCGCGCTCGTGCGACTCGACGTCGATCATGTACCAGCCCGCCACGAGGTCGCTGGTCTCAGGCAGCGGGCCGTCGGTGGTGACCGGCGCGGCGTCCGGGCCGCCGTAGCGCACCCAGTTGCGCGCCGGCGTGAGCGCCTGCCCGTCCACATACTCGCCGTTCTCCTTCAGCAGCTCGCTGACGTGCTTGAGGAAGGCCATGTGCGCCTCCACGTCCTCGGGGGCCCACTGGTCCATGGGGGGGAACGGGTGGTGCGGCTCCGGGCCGCCGCGGTAGTGCTTGAGGAGCATGTAATTGGGCATGGTGCCCTCCTGGTGTCGTGGGCCGCGCCTTTCGTGGACCTTCACCTGGTGAGCGGAGCCGTTCCGAGCTTCTCGACATGAAATCACCCATCGGGCTCCGAGACCGGCGCGCAGGGGACCGCCTGCCGGGACGGATCTGGACTACTTCCCGGTCACAGGGTCCCGTCTGCCGCGAGAAGCTGGGGCGTCGACAGGCGCCGGCTGAGGATGGCCGGCACGGCGCTCGCCGCGAGCGTGATGACGATCCCCACGGCGAACGACGCCGCCGCCGTGATGTAGCTCGCCGCGCGGAGCCCGTCGGTGACCACGCCGGCGGCGCCCAGGCCGACGGCGACGCCGAGGGTCGCGCCCAGCAGGCCGAGCCAGAGCGCCTCCAGGCACACCAGCGTCGCGACCTGCCCGTCGCTCCATCCGACCGCCCGCAGGACGGCGAGCTCGGCCGCCCGCTCGCGGACGTTGAGGTAGACGACGTCGCAGATCGTGATCGCGCTCAGCGCGATCACCCTGCCGACCGCCACGACGTCGACCGTGCGGACCTGCACCGACACGGCATCCCCGAGGACCGAGCCCACGACGCTGCCCTTGAAGCCGACGACGATCGTGAGCAGGATCGTGAGCGCGGCCACGCCGACGGCGAGGCTGAGTGCGCCGATGGCGGTGCGCTGCGGCGTCCGGATCATGGACCCGAACGCCAAGCCGACCAGCGAGCGGGGGCTCTTGGTGGCGCGGGCCGCGGTCACCGCGGGTCGCACCGCGTCGCCCGGGTGCGCTCGCGCCGCACGGACCGCGGGAACCGCGCCCGCCAGCAGCGTCAGCAGCAGTGCTGCCGGAACGGCGATCGCCGAGCGGGCGATCGACGCGCTGGTCCCGGCGGCGTGACACAACGGCAACGAGACGGCGGCGCCGAGCACGCCGGCCACCAGGCCGATCGTCGTCACTTCCGCGATCGCGACGACGAAGAGGCGGCTGGGGCCCCAGCCGGTGCAGGCCAGGAGCGCGAGCTCCGACCGCCGCGCGGCGACGGCGGCGCTCGTTGCGTTGGTGATGAACAACGCTCCGACGGCCAGGATCAGGACGAAGAGCGCGAGGCTCTTGCGGTCGACGGCCTGCAGGATGGCCACGGCGACGCCCTTGCGCAGCCAACGCTCGTCGAGGCGCAGCGATGGCCGGCCGTCGCCGGTGCCCGGCAGGGCGACGACCCGGTCGATGGCCGACGAGCCCGTCACGAGGTCGACCGCCAGGCGCGTGTGCTCCTCGATCTCCTGGGCCGCCTGGCGCACGCGCTCGCGGCTCACCGCGTCGATCCCGTGGACGCCGGCGACGCGCACGCGGATGACGCTGATCGGCGCCGCGGGGTCTGCCGCTCGGTAGTTCGGGCTCTTGAATTGCGACAGCGAGCGGAGGTTGGTGAGCACCGTCGGTGGCTGGGTCAGGTATCCGGCGATGTTCCCGTTGGGCAGCAGCGCGCGGTCTCCGAGCAGGTGTCGTGACCGGGCGTCGGCGCCCTTCAACCCCGGCGCGGCATAGGCGTTGAGCACCTGGTCGCGCTCCGGGTCGGCGCCGGAGAGCCGGGTCGGGTCGAACTGGCCGACGGCGTGCAGCAGCGCGAAGACCGATCCGAGGTTGGCCGACGTGGCGCCCTCCCGCCCCGTCATCCGGCGGTATGAGGTGTCCTTGGCGCTGAGCGGCGCGGGGACGAAGCCGAAGTCGGCGGCCGACTGCCAGACGTCCGCGCCGTTGTGCACGGCGGTGGGGTGGAGCACGCCGCCGACCTGGTCGACCCCGACCTCCGAGACCGTCCAGTAGTCGGTGACCGCCGGGCGCTGCGCGCCGTGCGCGGTCAGGTCCTGCACGAAGGCGCGGTGGGCGGCGGCGGCGGAGACGGACACGCGTCTGACCGCCGTGCCGTGTGCGTCCCGGAGTGCGCGGCGGGTCTCGCCGACGGAGGTCGCGCGCCCGAGCGCGCGCGCGTCGCCGGCGCGCAGTCGCTCCACGGTGACGTGGACCGCCTCGTCGGTGTAGGCGCGGCTGGAGACCAGCACCGGCACCTCGGGGACGAAGTTGTCCGATGGGTGGTCGTCGGAGCGGAGGTTCCGGCCGGCGACGAGGCTGCCGCCCAGCCCGCTGAGCTTCTGCTCCTGCGCGGGGTCGATGCCGGCGATCACGACCGGGACGTCGTCGGAGACGAGGACGCCGGCGTGCCGCTTCGGGAAGGCTCCGAAGCCGCTGCCGTCCAGGCCCGAGCGGGTGGAGGCGCAGGTGAGCCGGCCCCGGTTGACGGCGTCGTACGGGCCCTGCGGCGCGCGGTCCAGCGCACCGGTGATGCACACGTGGCGACTCGCGCCCTCCCCGAGGTCGATGCTCGGCGCCTGGTCGGTGGCGGTCGGGGCGCTCGGCCGGGAGGGCAGGAGCTCCTGGTCGGTGATGTACGCGTACTGGGGGGTGTCCCGCCGGCGGGTCATCCCGCGGTCGGTGACGCGCGTGATGTCCAGGCGGAACAGGGACGGGCCCTTGCCACGACGATCGCCGGTCAGGTCGACCGGGATCGACGCGTCGGGCAGCGCGTAGCCGATCGTGGCGATCGGCGCCGCGACTTCGACACCGGGCAGGTCGAGGATGTGACGCCACTGCTCCATGGTGATGCCGCCCGGGATCTCGGTCAGCGTCCCAGGGCGGATCAGTTGGTTCCGGCGCTCCTGGCGGCTCTGCGCCCCGCGCGGGCGGACGAGGAGGTCGTACTGCGCTCGGAAGCTCTTGGCGACCGTGCCTCGGACCTCGGCGCGTCCCGTGCGGGCGGCGCCGGACAGCACGGCGAAGCTCGTCGTGGCGACGAGCACGCCGATCAAGAGCGCGAGGCTGCGCCCGGGACGGCCGCGGATCTGCGTCGCGACGAAGCGGAGAACGGCGGTCAGGCCCCCTGGTCCAGGAGCCGTCCGTCGCGCAGCCGCATGGTCCGGTCGCACCGCCCCGCGACGCCTTCGTCGTGCGTGGCGATGATGACCGTGACGCCATGGCGATCCCGCAGATCCAACAACACGTCGACGATCGTCGACCCCGTCGCCGAGTCGAGGGCGCCGGTGGGTTCGTCGGCGAGGATGAGCCCAGGGTCGTTGATGAGCGCCCGGGCGATAGCGACTCGCTGCTGCTCGCCGCCGGACATGCGGGACGGCAGCGACGCTTCGCGGCCTTCGAGGCCGACCGCCTCGAGGAGGCTCCTGGCACGCTCGCGCTTGTCGAAGTCCGTCCGATAGGGCAGGACCGGCGCCATCACGTTGTCGAGCGCGGTGAGCGCGGGAAGCAGGTTCGAGCGCTGGAAGACCAGCCCGATGCGCCGCCGGTAGGCCGTCAACCGCTTGGCGCTCAGCCCGGTGATCTCCTCGTCGCCGACGACGATCTGACCGCTGTCCACCGCTTCGATGCCGCCCACGCAGTACAGCAGCGTCGACTTGCCGGATCCCGACGGACCGGCAAGCGCGACCGCGGCGCCGCCGGCGA
>JAOPZP010000172.1 GCA_025964055.1 Conexibacter sp. | reverse complement strand
TCACGGTCAACGAGACGGGCAAGGGGCGCGTGCTGACGCTCAAGCAGCCGATCGGGCCGTGTGTCTTCATCACGCCGTGGAACTTCCCGCTGGCGATGGGCACGCGCAAGATCGGCCCGGCGCTGGCGGCGGGCTGCACGTGCGTGGTCAAGCCGGCCAAGCAGACGCCGCTGTCGATGCTCGCGCTGGCCCAGATCCTCGAGGAGGCGGGGCTGCCGGGCGGGGTCGTGAACGTGATCACCGCCTCGGCGTCGGGGAAGATCATGCAGCCGCTGATCGAGGATCCGCGGGTGCGCAAGATGTCGTTCACGGGCTCGACGCCGGTCGGCAAGGAGCTGATCAAGCAGTCGGCCGAGCAGGTGCTGAAGGTCTCGATGGAGCTCGGGGGCAACGCGCCGTTCCTGGTCTTCGAGGACGCCGATCTCGACGCCGCGGTCGAGGGCGCGTTGCTGGCCAAGATGCGCAACGGCGGCGAGGCGTGCACCAGCGCCAACCGCTTCCACGTCCACGAGTCGGTCGCGTCGGAGTTCGCCGAGAAGCTCGCGGCGCGGATCGGGGCGCTGGAGGTCGGGCGCGGGACCGAGGACGGCGTGCAGGTCGGGCCGTTGATCGACGACACCCAGCGCCAGAAGGTCGCAGACCTCGTCCAGGACGCGGTCGGCAAGGGCGCCAAGGTGCTGACCGGCGGCAAGGCGCTGGACGGCGCGGGCTATTTCTACGCGCCCACGGTCCTGTCGGAGGTGCCGGACGACGCGGAGCTGCTGCGCGAGGAGATCTTCGGGCCGGTCGCGCCGATCACCACGTTCTCCAGCGACGAGGAGGCGATCGCCAAGGCCAACGACACCGAGTACGGCCTCGTCTCCTACGTGTTCACCCGCGACCTCAACCGCGCGTTCAAGGTCATCGAGGCGCTCGAGACGGGGATGATCGGCCTGAACCAGGGCATGGTCTCCAACGCCGGCGCGCCGTTCGGCGGCGTCAAGCAGTCGGGCTTCGGCCGCGAAGGCGGCCCCGAAGGCATCGAGGAGTACCTCGAGACGAAGTACGTCGCGATGAACGTGGGAACGGAGCCGGTCTCGCTCTAGTTCCGGAGGTCTGTTGCAGGACACCGGGGGTGCTCGGCGAAGTCGGCTGCGCCGATGCCCCGCTTCGTGGACCTCAGCGCACCGATCGAGCCGTCGCCCCGCGCGCTGCCCGATCTGCTGCGCACCGACATCGAGTACGAGGACCACGCCGCGGGCGCCGCGGCGATCGAGGCGATGCTCGGCGTGGGGCCCGAGCTGCTGCGCGACGGCGAGGGCTGGGCCGTCGAGACGTTCACGCGCTTCGGCACGCACAACTCGACGCACGTCGACGCGCCCTACCACTACAACTCGACGATCGCCGGGCGCCCCGCCCGCCGGATCGACGAGCTGCCGCTGGAGTGGTTCTTCGCTCCCGGCGTCGTCCTGGACATGACCCACAAGGCCGACGGCGACCCGATGACGGCCGCCGAGGCCGAGGCGGCGCTGGACGCCGCGGGACACGCGCTGGCGCCCGGCGACATCGTGCTCGTCCGCACGGGCCGCGACCGGTTCTACGGCGAGTTGGACTACATGTCGCGGGAGCCGGGCGTCACCGCGGAGGCGACGCGGTGGCTGCACGCCCGCGGCGTACGGGTCATGGGCATCGACGCCTGGGGCTGGGACGCGCCGTTGCACCTCCAGGCGGCCGAGGCCAAGGAGCGCGGCGAGGCCGGCATCTTCTGGGCCGCCCATCAGGTCGACCTCGAGTACTGCCAGATCGAGCGCCTCTGCGCCCTGGACCAGCTGCCGTCCACCGGCTTCCAGGTCTCGGTCTTCCCCCTGCGCATCGCCGGCGGGTCGGCGGCGCCGGCCCGCGCGGTCGCGATCGTCGGCGGCTGAGCATGCGCCATCCGGGGATCAAGCTGGCCGTGGCGACGGTGCTCGGCCTGGCGATCGTGATCGCGGGCACCGCGGTGGTCGCGGCGGCGCTGTCGTCGGGGGCACGCGGCGAGTCGCTCGTGCCGGCCGCCGCCTACGGCGGGCCCGCGGGCCGGCTGGCGGTCGCGGGGCCGTGGATCCGCGCGTCCGATCCCGACGACGCCGGCGCGCTGGACGGCTACGCCGCCGGGCACTTCCCGGGTGAGCTGGTCACCGTGCCCGACGTCGCCAACGCGGCCAAGGTCACCGGCGCCGCCGGGGTAGCCGCCTACCGGGGTGGGATCGCCTGGTACCGCACGACGCTGACGGCGCCCAAGACCGACTCCTACGCCTTGCGCTTCGAGTCCGTCCACCACCAGGCGCAGGTGTGGCTGGACGGGCGGCTGCTCGGCGAGCACACCGGCGCGTACCTGCCGTTCGAGTTCACGCTGCGGCTGCGCGAGGGCGTGGCGCACCAGCTCGTCGTCCGGGCCGACTACCGCTACCCGTCGCGCCAGAAGCGCGACGGCTGGCACCGGACGTGGTTCAACTTCGGCGGGATCAACCGCGAGGTGACGCTGCGCCCGCTGGCCTCCGCCGAGCTGGAGGCGCCGACGCTGCGGACGCGCCTGGACGCGCGCGGCGCGGCGGTCGTCAACGCGTCGGTCGCCGTGCGCAACCGCGCCGACCGCGCGCGGACCGTGGAGGTCCGCGGGACGCTGCGCCACGCCGGCGGCGGCCCCGACCTGGCGTTCCCGGCGGTGCGGCTGAGTGCCGGCGAGGTGCGCCGGGTGCGGGCGCGCGTCGTGATCGATCGGCCGGCGCTGTGGGCGCCCGGAACGCCGGCGCTGTACGCCATGCACTTGAGCGCCGGATCCGGCCAGGGCGCCTGGGACGAGCACGTCGGCCTGCGCGAGGTCCGCCGCGACGGCGGCCGGCTCCTGCTCAACGGCCGGCGTCTGCGGCTGCACGGCGCGTCGCTGCACGAGGACGCCGAGGGCCGTGGGGACGCGCTGACCGGCGCCGACATGGACGGGTTGGTCCGCGACCTGCGCGCGGTCGGCGCGAACTCCACGCGCGCGCAGCACGCGCTGTCGGCGCCGCTGCTGGAGCGTCTGGATCGCGCCGGGATCCTCGTGTGGCAGGGCGTCGGCCCGGTCGACGCGCCGGGCGCGTGGACGTCGGCTTCGCCGAAGCTCGCCCACGCCGCCCGGGCGCGGGTCCGCGCCACGGTGCGCCAGGAGCGGCTGCACCCGTCGGTCATCGCCTGGAACCTCGTCAACGAGGTCGCCGGGAACGGGCACGACGCGACCGAGGTCGCCTACGTCCGCGACATGGCGCGCGAGCTGCACGAGCGCGACCCGGGCCGGCTGGTCGCTGTCGACCTCTGGGGCGCCCACCCGCCGGCCGTGCCCGGACCGATCTACCGCGACGTCGACGCGGTCGCGCTGACCAACTACATCGGCTGGTACGAGGGCGTCAACGAGAGCCGGGCGCACATCGCCGCGCGCCTGCACGACACCGCGCTCGGGTTCTCCAAGCTCTTCGCGGGCAAGGTGCTGATCGTCTCCGAGTTCGGCGCGGAGGCCAACGGCGGCAACCCGTCGGTGGCGCCGGGCGGCTACGCCTTCCAGTCCTGGCTGCTGCGCCGCCATATCGCGACCTACCGCGCGCTGCCCCAGCTCTCGGGCATGTTGGTGTGGAACCTGCGCGACTTCGCGGTGTCCCCCGACTTCGCCGGCGGCTCGATCACCAAGCTCGTGCCCGGCATCCACGTCGAACGCGGCCTCAACACCAAGGGCATCTTCGACTACGCGGGCCGGCCGAAGCCGGCGGCGGCGGCGGTGCGGCGGGCGTTCGCGCGGCTGGGGTCGGGGCTGGGGGGGTAGCGGCGGGTCCGGGCGCGTACGCGCCGCGGGCGCCCGGGGGGCGAGTTGCTGGTCCGTGGCGCCTAACCCGGGATATGGACGGGTTAGACGACACGGATGCGCGGATCGCCGCGTTCGCGACCGATCACCACGGCGTGGTGAGCCGCGCGGAGCTTCGCAACCTCGGCGTGAGCGACGATGCGATCGAGCACCGGCTCGACGTCGGGCGGTTGCAGCGGTTGTACCGAGGCGTGTACGCGGTGGGTCACCGATCCCAGACGCGCGAGGGACGATGGCGCGCGGCGGTGCTGGCCTCTGGCGAACGAGCGGTGCTCAGCCATGGCGACGCGGGCGCGCACTGGGGACTCATGGCGTCGCGGGGTCAGTTGATCCACGTCAGCAGGCCGTCGACTTCGGGCCGCGACCCGGACCCCAAGCGGGTTCGCCTTCACCGCGTCGGCACCCTCCGCGCCTGGGAAACGACGCTCAATGACCGCATCCCGACCACCACGGTGGCGCGGACGCTCCTGGATATCGCGCCACTTCTGCGACCTCGGGCGATGGAGGACGTCATCGCGCATTCGACCCGCCTGGGGCTGTTCGATCTCGTCGCTGCCCGCCGGTGCCTCGACGAGCATTGGCGGCAGCACGGGGCGCCGGCGTTGCGGCGCCTTCTGAACGACCTTCACGGCGAGGGTCCCGCCGACCTCCGGAGCACGCTCGAGGTGCGGTTCCTGCAGCTCTGCGACGACCATCAGCTGCCTGTGCCGCACGCCAACGTCGCGCTCGCCGGGTTCATGGTGGACTTCCATTGGCCCGGCACCAAGCTCGTGGTTGAGACCGACGGCTTCACCTACCACTCGACACCGAGCGCCTTCGAGGCCGACCGCGCCCGCGATCAAACGCTCACCCTCGCCGGCTACACCGTGGTCCGCTTCACCTACAACCAGATCACGCGGGAGTCAGCGGTGTGCGCCGAGCGCCTCCGCCGACTCCTCGCGTGATGCGTGTCGTCTCACCCGGCTATGTCCCGGGCCAGACGACACGGACCGCTCCCTACGCCTGGTTCCCCGCCGCGATCCGCCGCAGGTCGATCGTGTCGTCGTACAGCTTCGCGTCGACGCCCTCTTCCAGCGCCACCTCGCGCAGCGGGCGCCCCGAGGCCGAGGCCTTCTTGA
>JAOPZP010000161.1 GCA_025964055.1 Conexibacter sp. | reverse complement strand
CGCGCTGGCCGCCGGCGGCGCCGCGACCGGCTTCTGGCTGCGCGCCGCCCTGCCGAGCTGAGGTTCGCGCGCGCACCCGGCGCGCCCGGCGATTGATTGCCTGTGCAACAATCGGCTGCAGTGAGTACCGCCTCCGCCTCCGGCGCTGCCGCCCGCCACAAGTCGCTGATCCTGACCCTCTGCTGCCTGGCGCAGTTCATGGTCATCCTCGACGTCTCGATCGTCAACGTCGCGCTGCCGTCGATCCGCGGCGACCTCGGCTTCTCGGCGACCGGACTGCAGTGGGTCGTCAACGCCTACACGCTGGCGTTCGGCGGGTTCCTGCTGCTGGGCGGCCGCGCCGCCGACCTCATCGGCCGGCGCGAGGTCTTCGCCGGCGGCCTGCTGCTGTTCGCGCTCGCGTCGCTGTTCGGTGGCATCGCGCAGACCGACAACCAGCTGATCGCCGCGCGGGCCGTGCAGGGGCTCGGCGGCGCGATCGTCGCGCCCGCGACGCTCTCGATCCTCACGACGACGTTCACCGAAGGCGCCGAGCGCAACAAGGCGCTGGGGCTCTGGGGCGCGATGGGCGGCGTCGGCGGCGCGACCGGCGCGCTGCTGGGCGGCATCCTCACCCAGACGCTGTCGTGGCGCTGGATCCTCCTCATCAACGTCCCGATCGGGATCGCCGTCGCGCTGGCCGGCCTGCGCGTCATCACGCGCGGCAACCGCGACCAGGCCGCGGCGCGCAGCTTCGACCTGTCCGGGGCGCTGACCGTCACGGCCGGGCTGGTCGTCCTGACCTACGGCATCGTGGAGACCGACGTCCACGGCTGGGGCTCGGCGCGGACGCTCATCACGATCGCGCTCGGGCTCGCGCTGCTGGGGACGTTCGCGCTGATCGAGGGACGCCTGGCCAAGGCGCCGCTCGTGCCGCTGCGGATCTTCCGCAACCGGCCGGTGACGGGAGCCAACCTGGTGGTCTTCTGCATGGGCGCCGCGGCGTTCGCCATGTGGTACTTCCTCTCGCTGTACCTCCAGCAGGTGCTGGGCTTCGACCCGATCGAGGCCGGCCTGTCGTTCCTGCCGATGACGGCGGCGATCATCGTCACGTCGCAGCTGGCCAGCCGGCTGACCGGCCGCCTCGGTCCCGGCAAGGTGCTGACCGGCGGCCTGACGCTGCTGGCGCTCGGGATGCTGGGCCTCAGCCGGATCTCGGCCGACGGCAGCTTCCTCGGCGACGTGCTGGTCCCGTCGGTGGTCGCCGCCGCCGGCATCGGGTTCTCGTTCGTGCCGGTGACGATCGCCGCGACGGCCGGCGTCCGAGGCCGCGAGGCGGGGCTGGCGTCGGGGCTGGTCAACACCTTCCGGCAGGTCGGCGGGTCGATCGGCCTGGCGCTGCTGGCGACGCTCGCCACCCAGCGCACCGGCGCCGTGCACGGCACGGTGTCGGCGGCGGTCGCGCTGACCGACGGCTTCCAGCGGGCGTTCCTGGTGGGCGCCGGGTTCGCGGCGGTCGGAGCGATCCTCAGCGTCGTGCTGCTGGTGCGCGGGAGCGCGGCCCGCGCCGCCGCGGCCGCCCGCGCCCAGGGCGCCGCGTAGGGACTGGACGCGACACCTCGCTGCGCCTTAGGCTTCGCGCATGTCGGGTCGCCTGGAGGACGCGGTCAACATCGGTCCGGCGCTCGCGCACGACCTGCGCGCGGTCGGCATCGGCGACCTCGAGGCACTGCGCGCAGCGGGTGCGCAGGCCGCGTGGGTCCGGCTGCACAGCGCCGGCCGCCACGACTGCCTGAGCTCCCTGCTGGCGTTGGAGGGTGCCGTGCGCGGCGTCAGCTGGATGGAGCTCTCGCCGGCGGATCGCGATGCGGTCGCGGGCGCGGCGCGGGCGGCGCTGGCCGGTGGCACGGCGCCCGTGGCCTCCGCCTAGATAGCTCATCTAGCCCGGCTGCGCCGTCGGGCGGATCAGGATCTCGTTGACGTCGACGTGCGGCGGCTGGGAGAGCGCGTACATCACGGCGCGCGCGACGTCGTCGGGCTCCAGGCGCCCCTCGCCCGGGTTGTCGAAGAACGGCGTGTCGACCATCCCCGGCTCGATGACGGTCGTGCGGATGCCGGTGGCGTCGAGGTCGGCGCGGACCGCCTCGCCCATCGCCGTGACGGCCCACTTCGTCGCCGAGTACAGCGAGCCGGGCAGGACCCGGCGGCCCGCGACCGAGCCGGTGATGAGGACGTGGCCCTTGGTGTCCTTCAGCGCCGGGATCGCCGCGCGGATGGTGTAGGCCGGACCGAGGACGTTGGTCAGCACCATGTCGCGCCAGTGCTCGGGCGTCTCCTCCAGCCAGCCGCGCTTGGCGCCGAAGCCGGCGTTGGCGAAGACGGCGTCGAGGCGGCCGAACGTGTCGATCGCCGCGGCGACGATCGCCTCGTTGTCGTCCCACTCGGTCACGTCGGTCGGGACGGCGATCGCCCGTTCCGGGCCGCCGAGCTCCTGCGCCAGCGCCTCGAGCTTGTCGGCGCTGCGCGCGCCGAGGACGAGCCGGTAGCCGGCCTGTGCAGCGTGCCGGGCCGTGGCGGCGCCGATGCCGGTGCTCGCACCGGTGATGAGCAGGACGGGGTCGTGAGCCATCTCCTGCTCCTGCCCAGCTACCGTGGAGAGCTCACATGCTGTACGACAAGGCACGCATCTTCGTCCAGGCGGGCGGTGGCGGCAACGGATGCATGAGCTTCCGTCGCGAGGCCCACGTCCCCAAGGGCGGACCGGACGGTGGCGACGGCGGCTACGGCGGCAGCGTCGTGCTGCTCTGCGACGACTCCTTCCGCGACCTGCAGTCGTTCAAGCGCAAGGCGCACTACTCGGCCGGCCGCGGCCGCCACGGCGAGGGCAACCAGCGCCACGGCGCCGACGGCGAGGACCTCGTCGTGCGCGTTCCGCCGGGCACGGAGGTCACCGCCGAGGACGGCACGGTCCACGACCTCGTCGTTCCCGGCACGCGCGTCGTGGTCGCCACGGGCGGCTCCGGCGGCAAGGGCAACAAGAAGTTCGCGGGCTCCACGCGCCAGGCGCCGCGCTTCGCCGAGCGCGGACTCGACGGCCAGGAGGGCTGGCTGGACCTGCGGCTCAAGCTGCTGGCCGACGTCGGCCTGGTCGGCGTGCCGAACGCCGGCAAGTCATCGCTGCTGTCGCGCATGACCCGCGCGGCGCCGAAGATCGCCAACTACCCGTTCACCACGCTCGAGCCGGTGCTCGGCACGCTGGACGGCGACGACCGCCAGCTCGTCCTCGCCGACATCCCCGGGCTGATCGAGGGCGCCGCGGGCGGCGCGGGCCTCGGCCACGACTTCCTCGCGCACGTCGAGCGCACGCGGCTGCTCGTCCACGTGCTCGACCTCGAGCCGCTGGACGGCAGCTCGCCCGAGGACAACTTCGCGACGATCGAGCGCGAGCTCGCCAGCTACGACCCACGCCTGGCCACGCTGCCGCGGATCCTCGCGCTGTCGAAGGCCGACCTCGTCTCGCCCGAGGAGGCCGAGATGGTCGCCGGGATCTGGCGCGAGCGGTTCGCCGCCGAGGTGCCGGCGCACGAGGAGTGGGAGGAGCCCGCCGAGCCGACGCCGGTCATCATCACGTCGTCGGCGACCGGCCTCGGGCTCGACGAGCTGACCGCCGAGCTGCTGCGCCGCGTGCCGGTGATGGAGCCCGTCGCGCTCGACGAGCCGTCCACGCGCGGGATCCGCGACATCGAGTCGCTGGCCGACCATCGCGTCTTCCGGCCGCGGGTGCGCGGGACGTTCGCCGTCGAGCAGCTCGACGAGGGCGCCTGGCGCGTCACCGGCGAGGTCATCGACCGGCTCGTCGCCCGCCACGACCTCGAGAACGACGAGGCGCTGGCGCACGTCGAGACCCGCCTGCACCGCCTCGGCGTCATCCGCGCGCTGGAGGCCAAGGGCTTCGAGCCGGGTGACGACGTCGAGATCGGCGGCGTCGTGTTCGTGCTCGATCCGGGGTAGGGGCGGGGCGGCCGGGGGTCGGGCGTCGGGAGGTGGCGTTCCGCGCGGTCGCTGGCCGTGGTGCGAGGCGTGGTCCGGCGGCGATGACGGCGGAGGGTCGGATCGTCGTGGTCGGACTCGCGCCGGCGTGTGGGCGGGGCGGTGCGTTGGAGGCGTCGGTTTTCGTTTGGGGGTGGGGGGTGGGCCTGTTGGCGGACGCTGTGGGTCCGTAGTCGGGCCCACGGCTCGGCGAGGCGCCGCCGGTCCGGGTGTGGGCCTGTTGAGCGCGGTCGCACCGCGTCAAACGGGCCCACCCGCCCCAGTGGCGCCGTCGGTAGCCCGGAATCGGTCGCGCCGCCCTCCGTCTGCCACCCACCGCCCCGTAGGCTTGCGGGCCGCATGGCCCGTCACGTCATCAAGCTCGGCTCGGGGATCGTCGCTCGCGACGACGGCACGCTGCGCGAGGACGCGCTGGCCGCGATCGCCGACGAGGTCGCCGCCCGCCGCCGGGCCGGCGACGACGTCGTGGTGGTCAGCAGCGGCGCGATCGCCCGTGGCCTGGAGACGATGGGCATCGCCGGGCGCCCGAACGCGATCGAGGACCTCCAGGCGGCCAGCGCGGTGGGGCAGGGGCGGCTGTTTCGCACCTACGACGAGCTGCTGGCCGCGCGCGACGTCACGGCCGCGCAGGTGCTGCTGACGTTCTTCGACCTCAGCCACCGCACGCACTACCTCAACGCCCGCCAGACGCTGCGGCGGCTGCTGGACTGGGGCGTCGTGCCGGTCATCAACGAGAACGACACGACCGCCACGGACGAGATCTCCTTCGGCGACAACGACTTCCTCGCCGCGCAGGTCGCGATCCTCGTCGAGGCCGACCGGCTCGTGCTGCTCACCGGCGTCGACGGCGTCTTCACCGGCGACCCGCGGACCGATCCGGACGCCGCGCTCGTGCGCGAGATCACCGACTTCGCCACGCTGGAGTCCCAGGCGGCGATCGGCAGCTCGACGTCGGCGCTGGGCTCCGGCGGCATGCGCTCGAAGGTCGTCGCCGCCGAGATGGCCACCGCCGCGGGGATCCCGGCGGCGATCGTCAACGGCCTGCGCGCGGGTGCGCTCGGCCGCGTCCTGGAGGGGGCGACCGACGACGGCACGCACTTCCCGGCGCGCGCGCTGGGCTATTCGTCCTTCAAGCTCTGGCTGCGCTACGCCAAGCCGTCGCAGGGCACCGTGACGGTCGACCGCGGCGCGGCCCGCGCCCTGCGCGAGGGCGGCACGTCGCTGCTGCCGGTCGGCGTCACCGGCGTCAAAGGCGGGTTCGCGGCAGGCGACGCGATCGAGGTGCGCGGCGACGCCGGCGAGCTCCTGGGCAAGGGCATCGTCACGCTCAGCGCGGCGGAGCTGCGCCGGGTCATGGGCCTGCAGTCGGCGCAGATCCGCGAGGTGCTGCCGCGGGCGGCCGCAGAGGCCGTGCACCGCGACTACTTCGTTCTCGCGTAGCGCTGGGTAGAGCTGCATTCAGCCGTCCCTCGACGCCGATGTCGCGGGACCGGGGACGCCGGTACCCTTCCGCCATGGCCGTCTCCGTCGCCTCCGTGACCGACATCTGCCGCGCCGCGCGTGCGGCGTCGCGCCGGCTCGCCACGCTGCCGACGGCCGACAAGGACGCGGCGCTGCACCGGATCGCCGACGCGCTGCTCGCGCGCACGCCCGAGATCCTCGAGGCCAACGCGCGCGACCTCGAGGCCGGCCGCGAGAACGGCCTGTCGGCCGCGCTGCTGGACCGGCTGCTGCTCGACCCGGAGCGGATCGCCGCGATCGCCGCGCAGGTGCGCGACATCGCCGCGCTGCCCGATCCGGTCGGCGAGGTCCTCGACGGCTTCCGGCTGCCCAACGGCCTCGACGTCGCCAAGACCCGCACGCCGCTCGGCGTCGTGGCCGTCGTCTACGAGGCGCGGCCCAACGTCACGATCGACGCCGCCGCGCTGTGCCTGAAGTCGGGCAACGCGATCGTGCTGCGCGGCTCCTCCAGCGCCGCGCACTCCAACGCGGTGCTCGCGTCGATCGCCGCCGCGGAGGCGCCCGAGGGCGCGATCGGCCTCGTCGCCGGCGGCGGCCGCGAGGAGCTGGCCGACCTCGCGACGCAGGACGAGCTGGTCGACCTGATCATCCCGCGCGGGGGCGAGGGCCTGAAGAAGGCGCTGACCGCGGTCGCGACCGTCCCGATGATCTTCGCCGCGTCGGGCAACTGCCACGTCTACGTCGACGCCGACGCCGACCTGGACGTCGCGCGCGACATCATCCTCAACGCCAAGACCCAGCGCCCCGGCGTCTGCAACGCCGCCGAGACCCTGCTCGTGCACCGCGACGTGGCCGGCGCCTTCCTGCCCGGCGCGCTGGCGGCCCTGCGCGACGCGGGCGTCGAGCTGCGCGGCGACGCGCACGTCCGCGCGCTCGATCGGGCCGTGATCCCGGCCACCGACGAGGACTGGGACACCGAGTACCTGGCGCTCGTGCTGGCCGTCGGCGTCGTGGACTCCGTGGAGGACGCGATCGACCACGTCAACCGCCACGGCTCGGGCCACTCCGAGGCCATCGTCACCGGCGCCTACGCCGCCGCGCGCGCCTTCGAGCTCGGCGTCGACGCCGCCTGCGTCTACGTCAACGCGTCCACGCGCTTCACCGACGGCGGCGAGTTCGGCTTCGGTGCCGAGATCGGCAACTCGACGCAGAAGCTGCACGCGCGCGGGCCCATCGGGCTGCGCGAGCTGTGCTCGTTCAAGTACGTCGTGCGGGGAGACGGGCACGTCCGCGCCTGACCGCGGCGCCGACGCCGGCCCGGAGCCGGGCGCCGGCCGCCGGATCGGCATCCTGGGCGGGACGTTCAACCCGCCGCACGTCGCCCACCTGCTCGTCGCGCAGGAGGCCTACGACCAGCTCGGCCTGGACCAGGTGCTGATCGTCCCCGTCGCCGTCCCGCCCCACAAGGACGCCCCGGGCGACCCGGGCGGCGAGGTGCGGCTGGAGCTCTGCCGCCTGGCCGTCGGCGACGACGATCGCTTCGCGGTGTCCGACCTCGAAGTGCGCCGGGGTGGTGCGTCCTACACGGCCGATACCCTGAGGACACTGCATGCGACGTTCCCGGGGGACGAGCTGAGCTTCATCGTCGGAGGCGACATGGCCTTCAGCCTTCCGACGTGGCAGGAGCCCGCGGAAGTGCTGAGCTTGGCCCGCCTGGCCGTCGCGGAGCGGGAGGGCGCGCGCCAGGCCGATATCCTGGAGCGCCTGGCGACGATTCCCGGTGCCGCCGGCCGGGTCGACTTCTTCGATCTCCCGCGCATGGACATCTCGTCCTCGCTGGTCCGGCGGCGCGTCGCCACGGGCCATCCCGTCCGGTACCTGGTGGCCGACGCGGTCGCCGAGTACATCGCGCAGCACGGGCTGTATCGCAGCCCGGTCGGTGCCCCATCATCAGCATGACCACGGAGGAAGCGTCGGCTTTGCCCACCCAGACCATCCCACAGGATCACCAGGTTCCCGAGTTGACCCCCGAGCGCATGGCGCAGCTCGCTGCGTCCTACGCCGCCGACAAGAAGGCGATCGACCTCTCCGTGCTGGACCTGCGCGGCGTGTCGAGCTACACCGACTTCTTCGTCGTCTGCTCCGGCAACACCGATCGCCAGACCAAGGCGATCCACGACGCGGTGCACGAGGGCCTCAAGAAGGACCACGGACTGCTGCCGCGCCGCGTCGAGGGCGTCGGCGAGTCGCGCTGGATCCTCATGGACTACTTCGACATCGTCGTCCACGTGTTCGTCCCCGAGGTGCGCGAGTTCTACCGGCTCGAGCAGCTGTGGGGCGACGTCCCGCGCCTGGACGTGCAGCTCGAAGAGGTCCCGCACCGCTCATAGCTCCAAACCTTGTGGTCCCGGCGACAAGTTCGTGCGCCGGGTTGTCCTCGGCGACGCCAAGTTCGGGGCGCTCCTCCAGGCGTAGGTTCGACCGTGTCCAGTGCGGTCGACAGGAGGAGAACAGGTGCAGTCCATCACGCGACGGCTCATCGGAGTCGTCACCGTCGTTTGTGCGCTCAGCGGTGGGGTCACCGCAGCGGCGTTCGCCGACAACTACGTCGCCCTCGGCGACAGCTACTCGTCGGGCACGGGTACCCGCGACTACTCGCTGAACTCGGGCTGCCAGCGCGGGCCCTACGCCTACCCGGCGCTCATCAAGGCCGACCGGCCCGGCACGAACCTGACGTTCGTGGCGTGCTCGGGAGCCAAGACCGGTGACGTGCTCGCCAACCAGGTGCAGTCGCTCAGCGCCACCACCAACATCGTGACGATCACGATCGGCGGCAACGACGCCGGCTTCTCGACCGTCATCACCAAGTGCGCCGAGCCGTGGCCGGTCAACTGCGACGGCGACATCACCAACGCGCAGAACTACATCAACAACTCGCTGCCGGGCGCCCTCAACGCGGTGTACTCGCAGATCAAGTCGCGTGCGCCCAGCGCCCGCGTCGTGGTGCTCGGCTACCCGCGCCTGTTCATGAACGTCGACTGCAACCTGGGCACGTTCTTCAGCAGCGCGGAGATGACGCGGCTCAACACGACCGCCGACATCATGAAGAACGTGATCTCGGCCCGGGCCGCGGCCTACGGCTTCACGTTCAAGGACCCGATCCCGGCGTTCGTCGGGCACGCCGTGTGCTCGAGCACGGAGTGGCTCAACGGCCTCTCCAACCCGGTCGGCGACAGCTACCACCCCAACCGCACGGGGCACAAGTCGGGCTACGAGCCGCTGGTTCGCTCCGTCATCGGCTGATCGCCCAGGGGGCGATCAGCTTGCGGGTATCGCCCAGGGGGCGATACCCGCCGGCAACCCGGCTGAGCTCAGGGTCGTGCTGCGCTGCGAGCGCGCAGCACGACCTCCAGCTCGAAGCGCGCCTCGGGATCGTCGAGCGCGTCGCCGAAGTGCTCGCGCAGGCGGGCGAGGCGGTAGCGGACGGTCTGCGGGTGCACGCAGAGGTCGACGGCCATGCGCGGGCCGTTGCCGCGGTGGCGCAGATAGGACAGCAGCGTCGACTCCAGACGCTCCTGGGAGCCGGGCGGGAGCGCGGCGATCGGCGCCAGGCGCAGCCGGCCGAGATCCTCGACGAGCGTCGGGTCCTCGGCGAGCAGCAGCTCCAGCAGGTGGTCCTCGGCCGCGTGCAACTGCCCCGGCGCGGCGTCGGTCGCGCCGATCCGGCCCGACGCGATCAGGCGCCACAGGCTCAGGGCGCGGCCCCAGCTGCGGGCGCCGTGGTCGACCTCGACGGTCGGGCCGAGCGCCGCGGGCAGGCCCTGCAGGGCGAGCGTCAGCTGCCGGCGCCGGCCCGGGCCGTCGGGATCGGGCAGCACGAGGCAGCCCGCGCCGCCGGTGACGCCGACCAGGACGCCGCCCGGCAGCCGGCGGTCGCGCAGGCCGCCGTGGTCGGGGGCGATGGCCACCACCGCCAGCGCGCGCGGCA
>JAOPZP010000129.1 GCA_025964055.1 Conexibacter sp. | reverse complement strand
GGGGGACGGGCGCGGCTGCCGCCCCGGCGACGCCGGTCAGCGCGCCGGGCCCGCTCGATCGCCACGCGGTCGCGCTCCAGCTCGGCAACGGCTTCCGCACCGCGTTGGACCGCCTCGCGGTCCTCGACCAGCCGCGCGACGGCGCCAGCGACCTGGGCCAGGACCTGCCCAGAGGGCTGCTGCGCGACGTGGCCTGCACCGCGAGAGCGCCGGCCCTGCGCTGCCGCGTCCGGTGGGAGACCCTGCGCGGTGCCGCCAAGACCACGCGCTACGCCGTGCGCGTTCTGCCCGGGGGCTGCTTCGCCGCGGCGGCGACGCCGCGCCTCGAGCCCCACTACGACCCGACGATCGCGACCTACTCCGAGCACCCGCTCAACGCGATCACCAGCGTCCGGAAGGGGTGCTGAGGATGGGCTCGCGCTGCGCAGTCGCCGTCCTCGTGCTCGCGGGCGGGCTCATGCTCGGTTCCGGCTGCGGCAGCAAGGACCCCAACAGCTCCGCGGCGCGCCAGGCGCCTGCGGCCACCGTCGCCTCCCGGGTGATCCTCACGGGGAACATCCCGCGCGTGCGGCCGGCGGACTTCCGCGGCCCGACGGCCGTCTACCGCCGGCACGTACGGGCCACGTTGAAGGTCATGCTCGGTGACGTCGCGCGCCTGCGCGCCGCGGCCGCCGCCGGCGACCTGACCGGCGCCCGCCGTGCCTGGCTGGCCGCCGACGAGCGGTACGCGGAGATCGGCGCCGCGTACGGCGCGTTCGGGGCCCTCGACGCCGCGATCAACGGCCGCGTCGGCGGCCTGCCGGGCGGCGAGCGCTCTGCGCGCTTCACCGGTCTGCACCGTGTCGAGCTTGCGCTGTGGGACCGCCGCTCCACCCGCGACGCCGTGGCGCCCGCCGCCCGGCTGGCGCGCGACGTCGGGCGCCTGCGCACCCACGTCGGCCGGATCGCGATCGATCCGCTCGAGTACGCGCTGCGCGCCCACGAGGTCCTCGAGGACACCCTGCACCTGCAGCTCTCCGGCCAGGCGAGCCCGTGGAGCGGCGCCGCGCTGACCGCGCTGCGCGGCAACCTCCGCGGCACGCGCGTCGTGCTCGACTCGCTGCGGCCGCTGCTCGTGCGGCGCAACCCGGCGATCGTCGTGCGGGCCGAGCGGGCGCTCGCGCAGCTGGGTCGCGCGGTCAGGGAAACCGAGCAGCGCGGGACGCTCCCGCGCTGGGACGCGCTGGCCCAGCGCGGGCGCGAGCGCCTCGCCGGGCTCACCGCTGCCGCCGTCGAACGGCTCGCCTACGTCCCCGACATCGTCGATCCCCGTCCCGCCCGGCCCGTGCAGCGGGCCTTCGGCAACCAGGAGGCCCGTTAGATGCGTCGTCGCCAGTTCCTGACCGGCGGCGCGGCGCTGGGCGCCGGTGTCGCGCTCGATCGGCTCGCGGCACGCCCGGGGGCCGCCGGCGCCGCGCCCCCTGCTGCGGCGACCGACCCGGCTGCCGAGCTGCAGCGGCGCTTCGCCTTCGACGGCCCGCATCAGGCCGGGGTGCTGACCGAGCGCCAGCCGCACGCGATCGTCGTCGCGTTCGACGCGATCACTTCCTCGCCGGCCGAGCTGGCCGAGGGCGTGCGCCAGCTGACGGTGCGCGGCCGCGCGCTGACCGCGGGCTACGACGCCCTGCTCGGCGCGCCCGGCGACGGCCCGACGCCCGACTCCGGCGTGGTCGGGCCGACGGTCACGCCAGGAGGCCTCACGGTGACGATCGGCGTCGGCGCCTCGCTGTTCGACGGCCGCTACGGCCTGGCCCGTCGGCGACCGGCCGCGCTGACGGCGATGCCGGTCTTCCCCGACGACGCGCTCGTCGCCGCGGAGACGCACGGCGACGTGCTGCTGCAGCTCTGCGGCGACACCGAGGACGGGCTGATCCACGCGCTGCGCGACCTGATGCGCGCCACGCGCGGCGTGCTGGCGGCGCGCTGGAAGGTCGAGGGCTTCCTGCCGCCGCCCTCTCGGGAAGCCGGCCCCCACCAACCCGCGGGCCGCAACCTGCTGGGGTTCAAGGACGGCACGGGCAACCCGGACACCGGCGACGGCGGGCTGATGGACCGGCTCGTCTGGGACGGCGCGGGTGGGACATACGCGGTCGTGCGCACCATTCGCAACCGGGTCGAGTTCTGGGATCGCGTCGGGCGCTCCGAGCAGGAGCTGATGATCGGGCGCCTCAAGGACACCGGTGCGCCGCTGGGCCGGCGCCGCGAGCTCGACGACCCCGACTACGCGAGCGATCCCAAGGGCGACCGGATCCCGCTCGACGCGCACATGCGCCTCGCCCGGCCGCGGACCCCGGCTACGGAGGGCGAGCGGATCCTGCGCCGGGGCTACAACTACTCCCGCGGCATCGACGAGGCGGGCCAGCTCGACATGGGGCTGTTGTTCATCGCCTACAACCGCGACCCGGCGCGGCAGTTCGAGATCGTGCAGGGACGGCTCGCGGGGGAGCCGCTGGTGGACTACGTCGTACCGACCGGGGGCGGCTACTTCTACCTGCCGCCGGGCGCCCGCGACGCGGAGGACTGGGTGGGTTCGGGGCTGTTCACCTAGCCACCTGGGTATGTTGCCGGGCGGGCGATGATCGACTCCTCCTCGCAGCAGATCGAGCTGCACGGCCACCCTGTCACCTACCAGCGCGCGGGTGAGGGGCCGGCGGTCGTGCTGATCCACGGCATAACCTCGAGCTCCCGGACGTGGCGCGAGGTCATCCCGGCGCTCGCGGAGCGCTACACGGTGATCGCGCCCGACCTGCTCGGCCACGGACGCTCGGCCAAGCCGCGCGGCGACTACTCGCTCGGCGCGTACGCCAGCGGCATCCGCGACCTCCTCGTCGCGCTGGAGATCCCGCGCGCGACCGTCGTCGGCCACTCGCTCGGCGGCGGCGTCGCGATGCAGTTCGCCTACCAGTTCCCCGACCGCGTCGAGCGCCTCGTGCTGGTCGACTCCGGAGGGCTGGGCGGCGAGGTGAGCCTCGTCCTGCGCGCCGCGACGCTGCCCGGCGCCGAGTGGGTCCTGCCGTTGCTGGCCTCCGCGCCGCTGCGCAACGCCGGCGCCGCGGTGGGCTCCCTGCTGAGCCGGGTGGGCGTGCGCCCCAGCGCCGACGTCCGCGGCCTCAGCGAGGGCTTCGAGTCCCTCGGCGACGCCGACGCGCGCCGCGCCTTCGTCCACACCGCACGCTCGGTGATCGACCCCGCCGGTCAGCGCGTGGACGCGTCGGACCGGCTCTACCTGTCCGAGCACGTGCCGTCGCTGATCGTCTGGGGCGAGCGCGACCGGATGATCCCGGTGCAGCACGGCCACGACGCCCACGCGCTGATGCCCAACAGCCGCCTCGAGACGTTCCCCGGCGCCGGCCACTTCCCGTTCAACGACGACCCCAAGCGGTTCGTCGCGGTGCTGGACGACTTCATCGCGACCACCGAGCCCGCGGTCTTCGACGACGACCTGATCCGCCGGCTGATGCTCCGCAACCGGTCATGACCACGCGCGCCGACTACCCGCACCGGATGACGATCCCGACGCGGTGGAACGACAACGACGTCTACGGGCACGTCAACAACGTCGAGTACTACGCCTTCTTCGACACCATCATCAACGCGTACCTGATCCGCGAGGGCGGGCTGGACATCCACCGGGGATCGGCGATCGGCCTCTGCGCCGAGTCGCACTGCTCGTTCACGGCGGCGATCGAGTTCCCCGACAGCGTCGACGCCGGCCTGCGGGTCGGCCACCTGGGGACCTCGAGCGTCAAGTACGAGATCGGGCTGTTCGGCGAGCAGGCCGAGGGCCCGGCGGCGACCGGGTGGTTCGTGCACGTCTTCGTCGACCGCGAGGACCGGCGGCCCGTGCCGATCCCGCCGGCGATCCGGGGCGCGCTGGAGCGGCTGGCATGAGGGTGCGTGGCGCGGTGCTGCGCCGGATGGGACTGCCCAAGCCCTACGTCGACTCCCGCCCGCTGGAGATCGTCGACCTGGAGCTGGACCCGCCCAGGCCCGGCGAGCTGCTGGTGCGCGTCGGCGCGGCGGGCCTGTGCCACTCGGACCTGTCGGTGATCGACGGCTCCCGGCCGCGCGTCATGCCGATGGTCCTGGGGCACGAGGCGGCCGGGGAGGTCGTCGGCACCGGCGGCGACACGCCCGGCTTCGCCGAGGGCGATCACGTCGTGCTGTCGTTCGTGCCGGTCTGCGGCGCCTGCGGTCCGTGCCGAGCGGGGCGCGCCGCGCTGTGCGAGCCGGGCGCCGCGGCCAACGCGGCGGGGTCGCTGTTGTCGGGTGGGCGGCGCTGGAGCGAGCCGGGCGACGGCCATCAGCTCCACCACCACCTCGGCGTGTCGGCGTTCGCCGACCACGTCGTGGTCGCGGCGAACTCGGCGGTCAAGGTCGACCCGTCGCTGCCGGCGGAGATCGCGGCGCTCTTCGGGTGCGCGGTGCTCACCGGTGTGGGCGCGGCCGTCAACAGCGCCGAGGTCGTCGAGGGCGACCGGGTCGTCGTCTTCGGGCTGGGCGGCGTCGGGCTGGCCGCGCTGCTGGGCGCGAAGATGGCCGGCGCGGCGGAGATCGTCGCGGTCGACATGGTGGAGGAGAAGCTCGAGCACGCGCGCCGCCTGGGCGCGACGCCGATCCACGCGGGCGAGGGCGTCGTCGAGGCCGTGCGCGAGGCGACGGGCGGCGGCGGCGACAAGGTCATCGAGACGGTCGGCAACGCCCGCGTCCTGGCGCAGGCCTACGAGGCGACGCGCCGCGGCGGCACGACCGTCACCGTCGGCCTGCCGCACCCCGAGCAGCGCCTCGACATCCAGGCGGTCAGCCTGGTCACCGAGGAGCGCACGTTGAAGGGGTCCTACCTCGGCTCGTGCGTGCCCGACCGCGACATCCCGAAGTTCGTGCAGGCCTACCAGGACGGGCGGCTGCCGGTGCAGGAGCTGCTCACGCACCGCATCACGCTCGACGAGATCAACCTGGGATTCGACCGCCTGGCCGCCGGCGCCGCCGTCCGGCAGGCCGTGATCTTGTAGGACATCCCGCGCGTCGTCTAGCGTCGAGGTATGCGCGAAGCGAAGCTGGCCGAGACCGACGAAGGGCTCGTGCCGGAGGGGGAGGGGTGGTTCGTCCTCAACCTCCACGACGCGGCCTGGGAGACGATCGAGCGGGGCGGGACGTGGCTCGCCCTCGAGGCCGAGGGCGTGCCGAACCAGATCGGGGTCGGCGCGCACGTGCTGCCGCCCGGCGAGTCCACGGGCTTCTACCACCGCGAGGGCAACCAGGAGGGGTTCCTGGTGCTCGAGGGCGAGTGCCTCGTCATCGTCGAGGGGGAGGAGCGCGTGCTGCGCCGGTGGGACTACTTCCACTGCCCGCCGCAGACCGGCCACATCATGGTCGGCGGGGGCGAGCAGGGGTGCGTGGTGTTCATGTTCGGCAACCGGCTGCCGGAGGCCAAGACGCACTACCTCGTCGACCCGGTGGCCGCCCGGCACGGGGCGTCGGTGAGCGAGCCGACCGACTCGGCCCGGGAGGCGTACGGGGAGCGGACGTTCCGGCGGGTGCCGTCGCCGTGGCCCCCGGCGGCCTAGTGCTGCCCTCGTCGCGGGCTGCGCTTCGCACCTCACCCCAGCGGCACCAGGATCGTCTGCCCGTTGGCCACCAACCTGCTCGTCCCGTCGGCCTGCTCGGCGTGCAGCTCGGCGGTGGTGAAGATCTGACGGCGGCCGGCCTTGACGACGTCGGCGGTCGCGACGAAGGCCGACCCGACGCCCGGCGCGAGGTACGTCACGGCGCAGTGGGAAGCGGCGACCT
>JAOPZP010000105.1 GCA_025964055.1 Conexibacter sp. | reverse complement strand
GACGTAGGCCAGCGCGATCGGGATCAGCGTGTGCGCGAAGGCCCCGGCGAGCTCGCCGGCCGAGCGGCCGCGCCCGACGCTCTGCATGCCCAGGACGCCGAGCCGGTACAGCAGCCCGATCAGGCAGCACATGACGACGATCCCGACCGTCCCCGCCACCTCCAGCGCGTGCTCGGCGTTGAAGCCGGCGCCCGTGAAGAAGTCCTGCAGGTGCGGCACGATCGAGTTCCACGTCGTGCCCTGGGAGAACCCGTCGAAGCTCGTGGTGCCGATCATCGTGCACAGCAGCGCGACCGTCCCGGCCACCGGCGCCAGCGGCGGGCAGCCGCCGAGCACCGGCCGCGTGTACAGCGCGCGGTCACGCCAGTGCAGCGGGGAGATCCGCGCGAACATCCCGAAGTAGACCCCGAACGCGTCGCCGCGCGTCGACCACGCCTGCACGCCGTAGAGGCTCATGCCGACCAGCTGCACGGCGGCGTAGGCCAGCGCCATGACCGCGAGCTGCGACGGGTCGTCCTTGTTGGCGTACACCAACTCGACCCAGGCGAAGATCAGCACGCCGATCACGGCAGGCCAGCGGCCGAGCCGCGCGGGATAGGCCAGGGGCTCGGGCGCCGCGTCGCCGCCGAGGCGCCGCGCGGCCCAGCCGGTCGCCTTGCCGACGGCCAGCCACGGGTTGAACGCCCGGAAGACGTCGCCGAAGACGGCGCTGACGAACGGGATCGCCACCCAGAAGTACACGTAGACGACCGTCGGCAGGATGTTGGCCGTTGCGGCCTGCGAGCCGGCGAACCCGGCGTAGACCACGAAGGCGAAGGCCGCGACGCCGAGCGCGCCCGCGAGCACCTCGAGGACCCGCGGGATGGCGAACCGGCGGCGCTCGACGACCTGCTGCAGGCGCGGCGTCGCCCACAGGACCGCAAGCCCGACGAACGAGGCGACCAGGACGACCGCCGCCGCCCACGCGAACAGCCAGCGCGGGATCGGCAGGTCCTGCTTGCCGACCAGCCCGTGGGCGGAGGCGGAGGCGGGCAGCGTCAGCGCCAGGACGCCGACCCCCAGCGCCGCGCGGCGAGCGCGGCGCACCGGCGAGGTCACGACGGGTCGACCTCGAGCTCGGCGATCTGGGTGGCATGGCGCTCGAGCTCGACGACGAAGAGCCCCTCGATCGTCGCGGGGATCGAGAACGTGACCTTGCCGCCGGCCGCGACGTCCTTGTGGACGTCGTAGCCGTGGACGTGGATCTCGTCGGCGGTGTCGGACTGCACGGTGAACCGGATGGTGTCGCCCTTGACGTACGTGAGGCGCTTGACGCCGCCCTGCGGCTTGGCGCCGACGACCTTGATGACGGGGACCGCCGGGATGGGCACGTCGATCTGGCCGGTCGAGGTGCTCGTGCCGGTGGCGCCGGGCGTCGCGGTCGTCGCAGCCGGCGTCGTCGCACCGGCGACGGTGCGGTCCTGCTGCGTGCTCGTGTCGCTCGAGCCGTTGGCGATCACGAACGCGACGACCAGGACGAGGAGGCCGACGACGACGAGGGCGATGCGCGCACGCGGGGTCATGGCGGCACACAGTAGGAAAACGACGGGCCGGAGGTCGCACCCCCGGCCCGTCGCCTGCACGGACGGGGCCGGCTCAGGCCCCGGCGATCAGCACTTGCCCAGCGTCTTGGTGGTCGGGAAGGCCGCGCCCGACTCGTCGGTGAACGTCACCGTCATGTCGCGGTTGGCGTCCTTGCAGCCGGTCGACTCGATGTAGCCGACCTTCTTGCCGTTCTTCTTCTTGACGATGGTGTTGAGCTTCGCGTCGGCGTGGGTGACCGTGATGTCGAGGCCGACCTGGTGGCGCAGGACCTCGGGCACGGTGAACTCCAGCCCGGCGAAGTCGCCCTTGGTGACGTAGGTCATGTCGATCGCCTGGCGCAGCGCCACGGGGCACGTCGCCAGCTCGGAGGACACGAACAGGGTCGCGTGGCCCTTGCCGCCGTTGTAGAGCTCCAGCGACGCCTTGCAGGCCGACGCGGTCGAGACGGGCTGGCCCGCGCTGCCGATCAGGGCGTCGAGCTTGCCGGTGCCCATCTTCGAGCCGGCCGGGCAGACGCTCGGGTCCGGCGTCGTGACGGCGTTGATCTTGTCGGCCGAGCAGCCGGGGAGCAGCGTGGTGTTCAGCCGGCCGCCCTCGTACATGATCGAGTAGGTCTGCACGGGCGGCGTCTGGTTGCCCGAGGGGTCGGACACCGTGAAGCTGAACGTCAGGCCGCCGGGCTTGGGCTTCTTCTTGGTGCCGCCGTGGACGGAGACGGTTCCGCCGACGTCGTAGGTCGTGGTCTGGGCGACGGCGATGACCGCCATGGCGAGGACCGCGATCGCGGTCGCGATCAGTAGTCGGGTGATGCGCACTGGCCTTCTCCTCCTGGGTGATGCGGGACGCCGCCACCCTCCCCGACCGGGGAACGCGGTGTCCCTACAACATCCGTCCAGTGCGCCCGCGGATGTGCCGTCCCACGACGACGGAGGGGCAGGCCGGATGGCCTGCCCCTCCGGGACAGCAGCTACGAGACGCTGGGAAGCGTCAGATCAGCACTTGCCTGCGCTGGACTGCGCGGTGCTCGTGGTGCCGTCCTCAGCGGTGAAGGTGACCGTCACCTTGCGGGTGCCCTTGCAGCCGGTGGACGTGAAGACGCCCTTGGTGCCGCTGCCCTTGGCGATCGTCGAGGAGACGCTCGTGATGCCGGAGTCGAGGCCGGCGACCGGGTGCAGCAGCGTCGGCGGGACCGTGAAGGTCAGCGAGCCGCCGGTGGCGTCCGTGCTGAGCTTCGCGTCGATCGCCTGGTTGATCTGCGCGATGCAGTCCGGCGGGGTGCCGTGCAGGAAGAGCGCCAGGCTCTTCGGGCCGCCCGCGTAGATGTCGAGCTTCAGGTTGCACTTGGCGTTCGGGTCCACCGCTCCGCCGGCGCCACCGACGAAGGCGTTGACCAGACCGGTGCCGACGTGCGTGGCCGCGCTGCAGCCGGCATCCGACGCGGCGGCGTTGATCGTGGCGGCCGAGCAGTACTTGCCCTTCGCGACGCCCTTGGTGTTGTACTTCAGGCCGTCGAAGTGGATCTTGTACGTCTGGACCGGAGACGTCAGCGTGTTGTCGGGCGTGCTGATCTTGTAGTTGAAGACGACGCCGACGTGCTTCGGCTTCGCCTTCGTGCCGCCACTGGCGATCTTGCCGGTGACGCTGTAGACGTTCTTGCTCGTCTGGGCGAGCGCGACAGCGGCGAAACAGAGCAGCGCGGCGACCGAGATCGCCATCAGTGAGACCTTACGCAAAGCTTCTCCTCCAAGAGACGCGGGACGGGGTGCGCAGCTTATCCAGAACCCCACAACGGCAAGAGTTGCGGTGGGTTGGAAGAAACTTCGCGCATCCTTCGCCGCTCCGGCCGCACCGACGCTGCTGCTACCGTCGCCCGCCTCGTGCGCGTGCCCACCGACACCATCGCGGCCCCCATGTTCCCGGCGGCCCTGAAGTGGCTCAACGTCGCGTCGCTGCGGATGGACCAGCAGCACGGGCGGCCGGTGCTCCTGGAGTTCTTCGACTTCTGCCGCCCCGCGTCGCTGCGGACCCTGCCCTACCTCCAGGCCTGGCACGAGCGCTACGCCGAGGCCGGCCTGCGGGTGATCTCCGTCCACGCGCCCGGGTTCGCGCCCGCGCGCGACGAGCAGGCGCTGGCCGAGGCCGTGCAGCGGCTGGGCATCGAGCATCCGGTCCTGCTGGACACCGACCTCGTCCTGTGGAAGATCTACGAGAACCAGGGCTGGCCGGCGCGCTACCTGTTCGACCCGGAGCTGCGCCTGTTCGAGGTCCACTTCGGCGAGGGCGCCTACCACGAGACCGAGACGGCGATCCAGGAGCTCCTGGGGATCGCAGCCGAGCCGGTCGCCCTCGTCCATCCCGAGGACGATCCGGAGGCGCGGATCGTCGTGCCCACGCCCGACCAGGAGGGCCCGTACTCCGGGCCCTACGAGGCCGGCGCCGTGTGGGCCGTGCTCGAAGGCCGCGGGACGATCGCGGTCAACGGCGTCGAGCGCCCCGTGGACTTCACCGGCGCGCACCTGCTCGTCGAGCACGCGCGCCACGAGGCGGCGGTGCTCGAGCTCGAGGTGGGCGACGGCGTGACCTGCCACGCGGTCTGCTTCACCCCGGGCCTCGCGGCCTAGCCGGCGCGCTCCTGACGCTCGTCCTCCTCGGGCGCCTCGTCCTCTTCGGGCGCCTCGTCGCCGAGCAGGCGCAGCAGCTGCGGGGCGCCGCGATCCTCGACGAGGATCGCTCCGCCGGGCCAGTAGGGACTGCTCGAGCCGTCGGCGCTCGTGAACGCCGGCTCGTGCACCCAGCTGCCGGAGTTGTGCAGCCACGCGCCGCTCTCGGTGCGCCACTCCGTGACGTCGTCGAACGGCAGCGGCCCCGTGCGATGGCTGTGGCCGAAGATCACGTGCTCGGCCTCGACGCCGAGGCGGCCGACCACCTGGCCGATGGCCTGCAGCGCGTTGCGCCGCAACGACTCGCCGGTCAGGTCGCCGCTGACGGGCCCGACGCCCAACAGGTTCAGGCCGCGGATGCCGAGCGGGAAGATCGCGGTGAGCAGTCGTGCGCGTACCGGTCGGTGCCCGTCGCCCTGCAGCAGCTCATAGGCCTTTCCCGCCTTCCCCGCCCCGGCGCCCATGCCGCCGGCGGCGGTCCGCTGCGCGGCCGCGTTGGTCCACGCGTACAGCGGCGCGAGCACGCGCTCGTAGTCCTCGGCGGTGGCCGGGTCGGGCACCGCGCCGACCAGCCGGCTCATGACCCCCGCGGCGAGCCGCTCGAACGTCGGCACGGTCCCGTGCGGATCGAGGTAGTGGCCGTGGAGGGCGTAGACGTCGTCGCGGATCCAGAAGCCGGGATAGGCCACGGTGACGTCCGCGCCGCCGGCGCCCAGCCAGGCCGCGACCTGGCGTGCGATCGGCGACGCCGTCGACGGCTTGACGCGCGTCTCGAGCCCCAGCGGGCGGCGCCGCGCATCGAGCCACGGTCCGGCGAGCGCGTGATCGTGGTTGCCGGGCACGAGCACGACCTCGGCGCCGGGGCGCAGCGCGCGCCCGATGTCCTCCAGCGCCTGCCGGGCGCCTGCGAGCGCCTCGCGCGCCGGGCCGTGGCGCAGCTCCACGGTGCGCGTCGCGATCTGCAGCTGCGCATCGGCGATCGCCTTGCCGTTGGTCGTGCAGGTCAGCAGGAGCTGCGCGGTGCCCGTGGCGCCGTAGCGCAGCGCCACCCGGCCGCCCTTGAT
>JAOPZP010000089.1 GCA_025964055.1 Conexibacter sp. | reverse complement strand
GCCGCGGGCGCGCCGACGGGCGGCGGCGCGCTGGAGCTCGCGTCGCACGACGCCCAGCGCCGGCCGCGCCTTGCCGCGCGGGTCGATCAGGGCCGAGTCCCAGTTGTCGCCGCGCACGGCGTTCCAGTGGTAGAGGTAGACCCGCGTGATGCGCCGGCTGAGCGGGACGAGCCGGTCGAAGACCCAGCGGGTGGCGGTCGCCGCGTGGCTGGGCGACTCGGGGAAGCCGACCTTGGAGCGGTTCAGGCGCTGCACGATGCCGCCGGTCTCGGTGAACCAGAGCTGTCCGCGGGTGTGCGCGAGCAGCGTCCGGGTGCCGCTGGTCCGCAGCCGGTTGGCGTCGATGTAGTTGTGCAGCCCCCAGAGCTTGGGGCGGAAGCCGAGGTGGCGCTGGAACGCGTCGACCCAGCTGCCCATGTTGGGCATGTCCAGGACCTCGGCCGCCAGCACCGTGCAGCGCGGGCACTCGCGCTTCATCGCGCGGTAGTACGCCGCGACGAGCTCAGGGCGGTGGCAGGTCGGCTCGCCGCAGTGGTTGGCCTCGTTCCACGTGGCGAAGGTCGTGACCCACGGGTAGCGCGCGCGGAACTGGCGGAACTCGTACTTGAAGCGCGACGGCGTCGGCAGGACGCGGCGGCGATCGCCGCGGGCGTGCCAGAAGCCCACCAGCGGCTGCACGCCCTCGGCGCGCGCGCCGGCCATCCACGTGTCGATCTGGTCGCGCTCCCAGCGGTTCTCCATCGCATCCCAGGACACCGCCAGCCGCGCGTGCGACACGCCGAGGCCCGCGAACTGCGGGTCGGAGAACATGTCGGGCTTCTGGTCGCCGATGCCGACGACGAGCGCGCCGGCCGCGGACGGCCCGGTGAGCGCCACCGCCAGCAGGACCAGGGCGAGCAGGAGGAAGCGCAGGCCTCTCATGGCTGCGGCGCCGGCTCCTCGGTGAGGACGGTGTCCTCGTGGGCGTACGGCGGCGCGCAGCAGCACAGCAGCACGAGGGGCTCGGCGCCGGGGTTCTCGAGCTTGTGCTCGGTCCCGGGCGGCAGCACGGCGCAGTCGCCGGGGCCGACGTCGCGCCACTCGCCGGCCACGCGCAGCCGCCCGCGGCCAGAGGTGAAGAAGTAGAGCTCCTCGGACTGCGGGTGGTAGTGCGCCGTCGTGGAGCCGCCGGCCGGGACGGTCGCCTCGGCCAGGCTCTGGTGCTGCGACGGCAGCGTCGTACGGCCCGCGATCTCGCGGATCGTCGAGCCGTCGAGCGTCGTGAACGGCTGCCGCTCGTCCAGGTTCCCCAAATGCATCGGGATGGAAGGTACCCATCGCAGCGGATCGGCAGGCCGCCCGCCCCGCCGTGAGGCAGGGACGGGCGAGCCGAAAATGCGACTAGGCCAGGACGCGCCGGGCCGACTCGCGGTCGACGCGCGTGGCCGCCGAGGCCAGGACGCGGGCGACGCGCGCCCGGCCCGATCTCGGGGGAGGTTCCGCGAGCCTGAGGTCGGCTAGGTGACGCGCCGTGGGCCGCGGGCGCGGAGTGGCGGCGTTCACGTAGTCGGCGTGGAGGTTGAACAGCATGACGGTGGTGCTCCTTCGGTACTGGGAGTGAAGGGGCCACCGCCCGGTGACTCTGTGGGCCTTCGAGGAGGCCGAGGGTCCGGCGGGCGATGGACGCCCGCGGACTGGTAGGACTGGACCTAGTGCGCGAGCGAGGACGAAGCGAAGCCACGGGAGCCCGCGGCGACCGGGAGGGTCGCCTTGAGCGTCGTGGGGGTGATGTCGCGTCGATCGATTCGCATGTCGGTCCCTCCTCCATGAGTTATAGGTCTTGATGACCTATGTGTAGGAGAAGTCCCGGGGACCGTACCAGCGGCCCCCGGTGCTCGCAAGTGCGGTTAACCGGCCTTCACACCCAGCAGCCCCTGCAGGACCGTGAGCGCGGGGCGTCCCTGACCATCGGGGCCGATCAGGCCCGAGTCCCAGGTGCGTCCGTCGCCGGGGCCGATGTTCCAGTGGTACAGGTAGACGCGCTGCACGCGCGGGCTCAGCTTGGCCAGGGTGCTGAAGACGAACTTGGTGGCCGTCGCGGCGTGCGACGCCGAGGTCGGGAAGTTGATGCCCGAGCCGTTGTGGCGCGAGACGACGCCGCCGGTCTCCGTGAACCACACCGCGCCCTTGACGGCGCCCAGCAGCTTGCGCGTGCCGGTCGTCTTCAGCGTGTTGGCGTCGGTGTAGTTGTGCAGGCCCCAGACCTTCGGGGTGCGCTTGGCCGCCGTGACGAAGCGCTTGGCCCAGGTGCCGACGTTGCCGCGGTCCAGGAGGTCGGCGCCGAGGATCGTGCACGTCGGGCAGGCCTTGCGCATCGCCGTCCACCAGCGCGCGACCGTCTCCGGGCGCTTGTTGATGTTCGCCTCGTTCCACGTCGCGAACTCCTTGACGAAGGGGTAGCGCTTGCGCACGTCCTTCAGCGACTTGGCCATCTGCGCGGCCGACGGGTTGTGCGACGTCCGCTTGGTCGAGCGGTCGAAGGTGACCAGCGGCTTGACGCCGTTGGCCTTGGCGCCGGCCATCCAGCCGTCGAGCCAGGTGCGCGCCGCGTAGTCGTGCATCGCGTCGTACGGGACCATGATCCGCACGTACTTGACGTGCAGCGCCGCGAAGCGCGGGTCGCTGAACATGTCGGACTTGTTGTCGGCGATGCCGATGGCGACCTTCGCGTGGGCGCCCGCGGCGGGCAGGGCCACCAGGGCGAGCAGGGTCAACAGCAGGACGGGACGGATTCGGCGCATGAGGAGGGAACCACCTGGGACGGGAGAGGTTGCGCCACGGTAGCGACCTCGGGGGTCGGCGCCTCGGCCCGCCGGCTAGCGGCGCTGCGCGGCCGCGGCGCGGGCGAGGACGCCCTTGAGGACCGCGAGCGCCGGGCGGGGCAGGCCGTCGGGGCCGACGAACCCGGAGTCCCAGGTCGCCGGGAGCGTGGTGCGGAGCCCCGTGTCCCAGTGGTAGAGGTAGACCCGCTGGATGCGCGGGCTCAGCGGCGCGAGGCGATCGAAGATGAAGCGCGTGACCCTGGCGGCGCGGGCGGCGGAGGTCGGGAACCGCACGCCGGAGCCGTTGGCGCGGCGCACGATGCCGCCGGTCTCGGTGAACCACACGTTGCCGCCGACCGACCGCAGAAGCAGCTTGGTGGTCTTGGTCGCCATGCGGTTGGCGTCGATGTAGTTGTGCAGCCCCCAGACCTTCGGCGTCCGCCCGGCCGCCGCGACGAACCGCTGCGCCCACGAGGCGATGTTGCCGCGGTCCAGGAGGTCGGTGCCCAGCACGGTGCAGGTCGGGCAGGCCCGGCGCAGGGCCAGCCACCACTGGGCGACGACCTCGGGGCGCTTGTTGATGTTGGCCTCGTTCCAGGCCGAGACGTCCTTGAGGTACGGGTAGCGCTTGCGCAGGCCCTTCAGCGCGCCCGCCATCTGCCGGGGCGTCGGGTTGTAGGACGGGCGCCGCGGCGACCGGTCGAACGTCACCAGCGGGCGGGCACCGGTGGCGTGCGCCCCGGCCATCCACGCGTCGAGCTGCAGCGTCGCTCCGGCATCGGTCAGGACGTCCCAGCGCAGATCGATGCGCGCATAGCCGATCCGCAGCGCCTGGTAGCGCGCGTCGCCGAACATGTCGTGCTTGTTGTCGGCGATCCCGATGCCGACGGCGCCCTGCGCCGCGGCCGGCGACAGGGCGACCAGGAGCAGGGTGAGCGGCAGGAGCAGGCGGCGCATGCCCCCGAGGATCGGCGAGCGCCGCGAGCGCCTTGAGCCCCCCGGTCCGCCTGATCGCGCGATGGTCGACCAGGCGGACCGCCCGGGCTCAGGCCGGGACGGCCTCGTCCTCGGCCGGCACGAGCGACACGCCGATGACCTTCAGCCGCCGCGTCAGCGCCTGGAAGGCGAAGCCGTGGACCTCGTCGCTGCGCACGCCGAGGATCTCGTACTCCTCGCCGATGTCGTAGCCCCGCGGCGTCAGCACGCCGGCCGCGATCGGGATCAGCTCGGCGAGCGTCTTCTGGATCCGCCGCGCCAGCGCCGGGTCCTTGGCCTTCTGCTGCAGGAACCACGTGCCGTAGGCGACGTGGCGGTGCTCGTCCTGGGAGATGCGCCGGAAGCCCTCCAGGAAGCCGGGCAGGATCCCCCGCTCCTCGAAGACCCGCGTGAGCGTGTCCTGACCGGTCAGCGCCAGCGTCCCCTCGATGACCATGTGGTAGGTCGTGACGAAGTCGACCTTGGCCTCGATGTCGCCCGGCGCGGCGAGCAGCCGCCGGTTGGCGTCGACCAGCACGTCGTCGAAGAGCACCTTGAACGAGTCGTTGAGGTCCTCGCGGGCGCGGTCCAGCCGCTGCTCGAAGGACCCGTCGTAGCCGACGACCTGCGTGTAGAAGTTGTTGAAGTGCTGCGCGTGGCGCGCCTCGTCGACCTGCTGGGTCGTGAGGAAGTGCTCTTCGCTCTGGCTCTCGTAGGCGCCGACCAGGCCGTTGAACTGCGTGGCGACGCGCTCCTCCCCGATGAAGAACGACGACAGGAACCAGACGATGTGGTCCTTGTCCTCGTCGCTGAGCGCCGCCCAGTCCTCGCGGTCCTGCGTGAAGTCGATGGTGTGCGACTGCCACGGCTGGCGCTCCCACAGCTCGTAGAGCTGCTGCGGCGTCATCAGGACGACCTGCGCCAGCTTGGACTCGTCGCTGATGGTCGCCACGTCACCCTGGGAGGTGAGGTCGAGGAGGTTGGACATGGCGCGGATCCTGGCGCGGATTTGACACGGTGTCAAGCGGGCTTTGACACTGTGTCAACCATCGAGAGCTATCGTGGACGGACGATGGCCGACGACGAACCCCGCACCGCCTCGCCGG
>JAOPZP010000063.1 GCA_025964055.1 Conexibacter sp. | reverse complement strand
CGGCGCGGGCGTGGAGCGACGGCGGCCGACACGACCACCGCGGTGGGATCGCTGCGCCGCGCCGGGGCCGGTGCCGGCGCGCGGGGCGGCAACTCGGTGGCGATCTCCTGCTGCACGCCGTCGTCGGGGCCGCCCGACCACGCGTGGAAGGCCAGGCCGCCGGTGAGCAGCGCCAGGAGGATCGCCGCGCCGGCGACCACGGAGGCCGATGCCCCGAGCCCTCCGACCGCTGTCCGCAGCGAACGCATCTTCCAGAGCAACATCGGTCGCCATTGTGGACCACTTGAGGTCAGCGCGCCGACCTTAGGCGCCTGATCGGCCCGGGTTGTCCGGCCCCGAGATCGTGGCGTTGGGCCGCTGGTCGGGATCGGGCCTCACGATCGGCGCCGGCTCGTCGGTCCGGACGAAGACGCAGAAGTCGCGCCGCGGGTCCGGGCCGGAGAAGCAGCTGCGAAACAGCGAGCGCCCCTGCTGGACGGTGTCCATGCCGTGCAGCGGCAGGTAGGCCTTCGGCGCCCGGTGCCCGGCGAACCGCGCCGCCGCCGACACCGCGCGCCGGGCGTCGTCGTCGTTGGCGCGCAGCGCCGGCCGGTGCGCGATCCCGCCCGCCAGCAGCAACGCCGCCAGCACGACGAGGCCCGCGGTGCCGGCCTGGTCGCCGGCGACCTCGCGCGGCAGGTGCGGGCGGCGGCGCCGCAGCAGCGGACCCCCGACGTGCGGGACGACCGCGACGACGATGATGTTCAGGAACCCCGCGGCGATCAGCGAGCCGACGAGGCTCCCGCGGCCGCCCGAGAACGGCAGCCGCGCGAGCACAACCGCGTCCACGAGCGTGAGGAGGACGAACGCCGGCCACTGCCATGCGCCCGTGAGCCGCCAGCGCAGTCGCGACCGCCACACCGTCGTCGCCGGAGGTTCTTCCGACATCGCCTCGAGTGTCGCAGGGCCGGGGCGTCACGCTGCGCCCGTTGCCGGACCCTACGCCGGGGACCCCAGCGACACGTGCTGGGTCCATTCGGTGTCGATGTCGTCGAGCGTCTCGACGATCTCGATGCGGTGGTCCTCGCCCTCGAGCGGGTAGATCCGCTCGTCCTCGTCGCCCGTGTCCTCGGGCTCGAGGCCGGTGCGCACCTCGAACTCGTCGAGGATCTTCTCCCCCTCGTCGTCCTGGGGGATCAGGGTGAGTGTTGTGGCCATGGGGCCCGGTTACCCCGTGTGGCACCCTTGTGTGCGTGGATCTGTGGACGGTGAACCTCGGACGCGTGCCCTACCGCGAGGCCCTCGCGCTGCAGGAGCGGGTGCGCGCCGCTCGCCAGGCCGACGCGATCCCCGACACCGTCCTGCTGCTCGAGCACCCGCCGGTCTACACGCGCGGGCGCCGCACGCAGCCCGGCGAGCTGCCGTTCGGCGCGGACTTCTACGCGGAGCAGGGGATCGAGGTCGTCGACGTCGACCGCGGCGGCAAGGCCACCTTCCACGGTCCCGGCCAGCTCGTCGCCTACCCGGTGGTGCGCGTGACCGACGTGCTGGGCTTCGTCGGCCTGCTGGAGCGCGTCATCGTCGAGGCGCTGGCCGAGGAGGGCCTGCCGGCCCGCGGCCGCGCCGCCGAGGGCCGCGACTTCACCGGCGTGTGGGTCGGCGACCGCAAGATCGGCAGCATCGGCCTGCACATCTCCCACGGCGTCACCATGCACGGGCTGTCGCTCAACGTCGACGGCGACCTCACCCCCTTCGAGTGGATCGTCCCCTGCGGCCTGGGCGGCGTCGCGATGACGTCGCTCGCGGCCGAGGCGCCGGGCGCCGCCCGCGACGACCTCATGGACTGCGTGCGCAAGCGCGTCGCGCATCGGCTCGCCACGGGCATGGGCGCGCGCCAGCGCCTCGTCACGCCCGCGCGGCTGGACCGCGCGCTCGCGGCACTGCCCGTCGGCTGAGATTCGCCGACCGCCGGTCAAGAGACGGGCACCGCCGGCCGATGGCAGGGGAGCCATGGACGGCCCCCTGCTGCAGATCCTCGTCGTCGCCTTCGTCGCCTCGATCCCGGCGACGCTCGTGCACGAGCTCGGCCGCGCCGTCGCGGCGCTCGCGCTGACCCGCGGGCGCGTCTGCGTCCTGCTGGGCACGGGGCGCCCGCTGTTCTCGGTCCGCATCGGGCGGCTGCTCATCGGCGCGACCGCCCGCTGGCTGTGGGGCGGGGAGTGCCTGCACGCGCCGACGACCTCCCGGCGCCGCACGACCGCGATCATGCTCACCGGCCCGCTGGCCGGGGACCTCTGCTTCCTGGCCGCCGGCGCGGCCGCGATCACCTGGAACGGCGGCGCGCTGAACCACACGTGGCTGCAGCTGGCGCTCTTCGTCTTCGCCCTGGTCGCGCTCGTGCGCTCCAGCATGGACCTCGTCGCCGCCCGGGGGCACCTGGGCGGGCGGGGTCCCGCCGCGGCTCGGTAGCCTACGAGCGGCGATGGCCGCCGAACCGACGACGCAGCAGCGCGAGCACAAGACCCGCTCGCGGTCCAACCCGGGCGGCATGGACGTCCTGACGGTCCTGGGCCCCGACGTCCTCGACATCCGGGCGCGCAAGCCCAAGTGGTTCAAGGTGCCGATGCCCGGCGGGCCGCGGTACCGCGAGATGAAGACCCGCATCGAGGACGACAACCTGCACACGGTGTGCCAGGAGGCCGCCTGCCCGAACATCGGGGAGTGCTGGGAGCGCGGCACCGCCACGTTCATGATCCTCGGCGACACCTGCACCCGCCGCTGCGGCTTCTGCCACGTCAAGACCGGCAAGCCGACCTGGAACGACCCGCTGGAGCCCGCCCGCGTCGCCCGCCAGGTCGCGCGCATGGGGCTGCGCCACGCGGTCATCACCTCGGTCGACCGCGACGACATGCCCGACAAGGGCGCCCACGCCTTCGTCGGCGTCATCCGGCAGATCCGCCGTCAGGCGCCCAAGTGCAAGGTCGAGGTCCTCACGCCCGACTTCCAGGGCCTGGACATGCCGCTGGCCAAGGTCATCGCCGAGCGCCCCGACGT
This sequence comes from Conexibacter sp., assembly GCA_025964055.1. Taxonomy (GTDB): domain Bacteria; phylum Actinomycetota; class Thermoleophilia; order Solirubrobacterales; family Solirubrobacteraceae; genus Baekduia. The sequence continues at coordinate 1,507 of JAOPZP010000063.1, read as the reverse complement.
GTTCAACCACAACGTCGAGGTCGTTCCGCGCCTGTACCCGATCGCGCGCCGCGGCTCCACGTGGCAGCGCTCGCTGCGTGTCCTGGAGACCGCCAAGGAGCTGGGCGGCGACGAGGTCGTCACCAAGTCCGGGCTGATGGTCGGGCTCGGCGAGACGCACGACGAGATGGTGGACGCCCTCGGCCAGCTGCGCGAGCGCGGCGTCCAGGTCATCACGATCGGGCAGTACCTGCGCCCGACCGAGAACCACCTGCCGCTGGTGCGCTACTGGCACCCCGACGAGTTCGACGCGCTCGCCGCGGCCGGCATGGCGATGGGCTTCGACCACGTGGCCGCCGGCCCGCTGGTCCGCAGCTCCTACCACGCCGACGAGCACGTCCCCCAGCCCGAGCCGGGCGTCGGGCCGCTCGCCGCCGGGTAGCGCAGCAGCAGCCTGCCGCATCACCGCACGGAGACCAGCGCGTGTTCCCGATCAAGGACAACATCCCGACCGATCGCTTCCCGCTGATCACGGTCGCGCTGATCCTGATCAACTGCATCGTCTACTTCTTCCTGCAGCCGAAGTCCGGGATCGACTTCACCGGCAACAGCCTCGACCAGGCCAGCCTCACGCACTACAGCGCGATCCCCTACGAGATCACGCACTGGGGCAAGCACTGCGACTTGGACGCGGCCTCCGGCGCGGTGGCGTGCGCGGGGCAGCCGGGCACGCGCGGCACCGCCGAGCACCAGCTGCCCACGCTGGCGACGATCTTCACGGCGATGTTCAGCCACAGCGGCCTGCTGCACCTCGGCGGCAACATGCTCTTCCTGTGGATCTTCGGCAACAACGTCGAGGACGCCATGGGCAAGATCAGGTTCATCATCTTCTACCTGCTCGGCGGCCTGGCGGCGCTGGCGCTGCAGATCGTCGTGGAGCCCAACTCGACGGCGCCGACGCTCGGCGCCTCGGGCGCGATCGCGGCGGTGCTCGGCGGCTACATCGTGCTCTACCCCCGCGCCCGGGTGCTGACGGTCGTCTTCATCATCCTGTTCTTCACCGTCATCGAGGTGCCGGCGATCGTCGTGCTCGGCATCTGGATCGCCGAGCAGGCGCTCTTCGGCGCCATCGGCCTCACCAACCCGACGAGCTCGGGCGGCGGCGTGGCGTACTTCGCCCACATCGGCGGGTTCGCGTTCGGGCTGCTCGCCATCAGGCTGTTCGCGCGCCGGCAGAACCCGGCCTATCTCAGCGGCGGTCCGGCACGTCTGGTCTCCTGAGCCGCGTGCACCCGCACCCGATCCTCGTCGCCGCCTCCGTCCTCGTCGCCGTCCTGCTCGCCCTGACGGCCTACGTCGCGGTCGTCCAGGGTCCCGACGTGCTCACGGTCCTCTCGCTGCTGGTCCTGGCGATGCTCGGCTTCGGCATCTTCGGCGCGCTGCGGGAGCCGCCGCAGTGATCCGGCGCGCCGCGGTGCTCGCCGCGCTGGCCGCGGCGTGGGTCGCCACCGGCTGCGCCGGCAGCCGC
>JAOPZP010000059.1 GCA_025964055.1 Conexibacter sp. | reverse complement strand
CAGCGCGCGGTTGGGCAGGTTGGTGAGCGGGTCGTGCAGCGACTGGTGGCGCAGGCCGCGCTCGGCGGCGATCCGCCGCAGGGCCGCGGTGAGCACGTTGGCGACCGACTGCAGGAAGGCGAGGTCGTCGTCGTCGAAGGCGCGTGGCGCCGTCGCGTACATGCCCAGAACGCCGAACGGCACGGCGTCCTCGCCGGCGACGGGGACGGTCATGCCGCTGGCCAGGCCGCGGGCGACCAGGCCGGCGACGTCGAAGCGGGTCTCCCTGGCCGTGTCGCGGACCACCACGGGGCGGCCCTCGGCGAGCGTGTGGAGCGCGTGGCGTTCGTCCAGCCGCGCGGCGGCGCTGTCGCAGGCGTCGTCGGTGTAGGCGCCGATGACGAACCGCAGGCCGTCGTCGTCGGGGCTGCGCTCGGCCAGGCCGGCGAGCGAGACGTCGAGGATCTCGGTGATCGACCGGACGGTCGCGCGCGCGAGCGCGGGGAAGCGCTGCTCGGTCAGCGCGAGCTGGCTGAGGCGCGCCAGCGCGGACTGCTGCGCGGCGCGGCGCCCGGCGCGGTCCTCGGCGGCGCGGCGAGCGGTGATGTCCTCGAGCTGGCCGATCGCGTACAGCGGGGCTCCGGCGTCGTCGCGGACCAGCGACAGCGTCGTGGCGCCCCAGATCGTGCGGCCGTCGGCGTGGGCGTAGCGGCGGTCGCGCTGGTAGCGGTCCAGCTCGCCGGCGATCAGACGGCCGAAGTCGCCGAGCCGGCTCTCCAGCTCGTCGGGGTGGCTGACGTCCGCGATCCCCGCGCCGTCGAGCAGCTCGCCGACGGTGCGTCCCAGGACGTGGGCCAGCTGACGGTTGACGCGCACGAAGCGGCCGTCGAGCCCGACGATCGCCATGCCGATGCCCGCCTCCTCGAAGGCGCTGCGGAACCGCGCTTCGGCGTCGCCGAGCGCGCCGGCGACCCGACCCCCTGTCTGACCATCGTGCACCTCCTCCGGTGATCGGCCGCCGCGCGGCGCCCTGAAGCGCCCGCCGGCGGCGCGCCGGGGCGTTCAGTCGAGCTTGACCATCGCGTGCTCGAAGCGCGCGACCGGCGGCCACGGTCAGTCCAGCCTCACCATCGCGTGCTTGACGCGTGTGTAGTCGTCCAGCGCGTAGACCGAGAGGTCCTTGCCGTAGCCCGACTCCTTGAAGCCGCCGTGCGGCATCTCCGACAGGAACGGGAGGTGGTCGTTGACCCAGACGCAGCCGAAGTCGAGCCGCCGCACGGCGTCCAGCGCCTTGCCGACGTCGCGCGTCCAGACCGACGCCGCCAGCCCGTAGGGCACGTCGTTGGCCATCGCCACCGCGTCGTTGACGTCGTCCAGCCGCTGGACCGTCACGACCGGGCCGAACAGCTCCTGCTGGACGATCTCGGCGTCCTGCCCGACGCCCACGACGATCGTGGGCTCCACGAAGAACCCGCGGTCGCTGCCCGCCGAGCCGCCGGTCAGGACCTCGGCGCCGGCGCTGGTCGCGCGGTCCAGGTAGCCGAGGACCTTCTCCTGCTGGCGCGCGGAGATGACGGGCCCCATCTCGATGGCGTCGCCGTCGGCGGGGTCGCCCATCTTCAGGGACCTGACCGCGGGGACGAGCTCCTCCAGCAGCGCGTCGTAGATCCCGGGGCCGGCCAGGACGCGCGCTGCGGCGGTGCAGTCCTGCCCGGAGTTCAGGAACGACGCGACGCGCAGGCCCTCGGCGACGGCCTTGGGATCGGCGTCGTCGAGCACGATGACCGGCGCCTTGCCGCCCAGCTCCAAGTGCACGCGCTTGAGCGTGTCGGCAGCCGCGCGGGCGATGTCCTTGCCGGTCGGCACGCTGCCGGTCAGCGACACCATGGCGATCGCGCGGTGGCGGACGATCCCGACGCCGACGCCAGGCCCGTCGCCGGTGATGACGTTCAGCACGCCGGGCGGCAGGATCTCGGCGGCCAGCTCGGCAAAGCGCAGCGTGGAGATCGGCGTCAGCTCCGACGGCTTGAGGACGACGACGTTGCCGGCCGCGAGCGCCGGGGCGATCTTCCAGATGGCCATCATCAACGGGTAGTTCCAGGGCGCGATCTGCCCGACGATCCCCAGCGGCTCGCGCCGCACCATCGACGTGTAGCCCGCCGCGTACTCGCCGGCGGTCGGCGCGCTGAGCGTGCGCGCCGCACCCGCGAAGAAGCGCAGCTCGTCGGAGCAGATCGGCAGCTCCTCCAGCGCCAGCGACATCGGCTTGCCGACGTTGAGGGACTCGAGTGCCGCCAGCTCGGCGGCGTGGGCGTCGACCGCGTCGGCCAGCGCGAGCAGGAGCTCCATGCGCTGGCCGGGCGTCGTGTCGCGCCAGCCGATCCGGGCGGCCTGCGCCGCCTCGATCGCCCGCTCGACGTCGGCCTGCGTGCCCTCGGGCACCCGCGCGACGACCTCGCCGGTCGCGGGGTTGACGATGTCGCGCTGCGCGCCGTCGACGCCGTCGACCAGCGTTCCGCCGACCAGGTTGCGCAGCGCGGGGATCGTCGGGCTGAGCATCACGCGACCCGCGTCGCGGCGCCCAGGCCCATGTGCGCGGCGGCGTCGGTCAGCACGTCGCCGAGGCGCTCGACGATCTCGTCCAGCAGCTCGGCGTCGGAGGTCAGCGTCGGCGCGATCTGCAGCACCGCGTCGCCGCGGTCGTCGGCGCGGGCGATGATCCCGGCCTCGCGCAGCCGCCGCGGCAGGAAGCCACGCAGCAGGTCGTCGCGCTCGGCCTGGGTGAACGTGGTGTTGTCATCGTCCTTGACCAGCTCGATCGCCCAGAAGAACCCGCGCCCGCGCGTGTCGCCGACGATCGGCAGCTCGCGCAGCGTGGCCAGCCGCTCCTCGAGGTGCGGTTCCAGCGCGCGCACGTTCTCCAGCACGCCCTCGCGCTCGAAGATCTCGATGTTCTTGAGCGCGATCGCCGCGCTCACCGGGTGGCCGCCGAACGTGATGCCGTGGCGGAAGACGCCGCCGGACTCGAGCATCGGCGCGACGACGCGGTCGGTCGCGACGACGGCACCCATCGCGGCGTAGGCCGACGTCAGGCCCTTGGCCAGGGACACGAGGTCGGGCACGACGCCCTCGCGCGCGATCCCGAACCACTCCCCCAACCGCCCGCAGCCGGTGATGACCTCGTCGGCCATCAGCAGCGCGCCGTAGCGGTCGGCCAGCTCGCGCAGCCCGCGCCAGTACCCGGCCGGCGCGGTCAGGCAGCCGCCGGCGTTCTGCACCGGCTCGGCGATGATCAGCGCGACCTCGTCGGGGCCGGCGGCGACGATCGCCTCCTCCACCTCGGCGAGCAGGCGCGCGCAGTGGGCGGCCTCGTCCTGGACCCTGCCCCCACCCTCCCCGCGGAAGGCGTTGGTGTTCGAGACGTGCGTGACGTCGATCGCCGGCCGTCCGAACGGCGTCTTGAACCGCTCCACACCGGTGAACGAGAGGGCCCCGAGCGTGACGCCGTGGTAGGCGATGTCGCGGGCGATGGCCTTGGTGCGCTGCGGCTCGCCGTTGGCCAGGTGGTACTCGCGGCAGAGCTTCCACGCCGCCTCGACGGCCTCGGACCCGCCGC
>JAOPZP010000051.1 GCA_025964055.1 Conexibacter sp. | reverse complement strand
GCTAGATCTGGCCGTATCTGGAGTCCGAGCGCCGGATCGTGCGGCCGGCCAACTACCTGCCGGGCCAGCCCGGCCGCGGCACGACGGTGGTCGAGCGCGACGGCGTGACGCTCGGCGTCGTGAACCTCTCCGGCGCCGTCCACCTGCAGACCGGCAGCCCGCCGCTGGTGGCGATCGACGCCGCGCTCAAGGAGGTCGCGCATGCCGACCAGATCCTCGTCGACATGCATGCCGAGGTGACCAGCGAGAAGGTCGCGCTCGGGTGGTACCTCGACGGCCGCGTGACCGCCGTCGTGGGCACGCACACCCACGTCCCGACCGCCGATGCCCGCGTCCTGCCGGGCGGCACCGCGTATATCACCGACGTCGGGATGACGGGCCCGCGCGGCGGGGTGATCGGCGTCAAGAAGGAGCAGGCGATCGCGTCGCTGCGCACGCACATGAACGTGCGCTTCGAGACCAGCGAGGACGACCCGTGGGTCAACGCCGTGGTGATCAGGGCGGCGGAGCGGCCGCTGCGCGCCGCGGCGATCGAGCAAGTGCTCGAGCCGTGGCGACCAGCGCCGCAAGGAGCAGGAGGTTCCTGACCCCCACCGCGGTGACCGCCCACGCGTGCTGGAAGACCACGTCGAAGTAGTGCGATGGGAACCAGAGCTGGGTCACCAGCGCCGCGGCGGCGGTCAGCGCCGCCGGCAGCCGCCCGCCGGGGATCGCCAGCGCGACCGCCGCCGGCGGCAGCAGCCAGCAGACGTACTGCGGCGAGAGCACCTTGCTCAGCGACACGAGCGCGAGCGTCACCCCGAACGACGCGAGGAGCAGGGCGTCGGTCCGCGGGCGCCGCGCCGCCAGGGCGACCAGCCCGGCGACGGCCACGACCGACAGCAGCGTCGTCAGCGCGAGCACGAGGCCGGCGGCGCCGCCGTCCAACCCGTTGGACTTGAAGCGGTCGTGCCGGATCGGGTCGCCGGTGACCGCCGAGCCGCCGAGCACCTCCAGCACGGTCGCCGCGCTGGACTCGATCTGCACCGGCCGGTCCAGGTGGAAGCGCACCATCGTCGACGGGAAGCCGCCGAGCGCCGCGAACGGCACGCCGAGCGCCAGCACGACGACCGCGAACGCCACGGCGCCCTGGAGCGCCGCACGCCGGTCGCCGCGGCCGACCAGCCAGGCGAGCGCGACAAGCGCGATCGCGGCCGGGTAGAGCTTGGCCATCGTCCCCAGCCCGAGCAGGGCGAGGCCCGAAGCCGGACGCCGGCGCACGACGAGCGCCAGCCCCACCAGCGTCAGCGCGGCGGGCAGCAGGTCGATGTGCGTGCGCACGAGCGCCCCGGCGACGGGCGGCAGCGCCACCATCGCCCAGCCCGCCGCCGCGCCACCCAGCGACCAGGCCGCCAGCTGCGCGACGATCGCGCAGCCGAGCATCGCCAGCGACAGCCCGACGGCGCTGCCACCGATCAGCCCGATGGGCAGGAGCGCCAGCGGCGGGTACTCGAAGTCGAAGTCGCGATACGGGACGGCCCCGTCGGCCAGCAGCCGGTGGTCGAACGAGTAGACGTACAGGTCGTTGACGGCGTCGCCGGAGAACGGGCCGTGGTGGGTGCTGACGAGCCAGACGACGACCAGCGCCGCGACGCTGAGCAGCACGCTGCGCCGGCCGTGCGAGCGAGCCCCTGGGCGAGCTTGCGGCCCCGATCTCGCCCCCCGGGCGAGCATCAGGCGGGGTCGGCGACCCGGAAGCGCCCGAACAGCGCGAGCGCGGCGAACGGGAAGAACCACACGAGGTAGAGGTAGAACCAGTAGCTGAGGCCGATCTGCAGCGCGATCACCACCGCGGCCGCCATCGCCGCGAGGCCGATGACGTCGCGCCGGCGCGGGATCAGCCCGGCGGCCAGCGCGAAGAGGATCGAGCCCACCTGCCACACCTGCTCGGGCCCGCGGAGGTCGTGCAGGCCCCAGATCGAGAGCGGCGCGATGCGGCCGGACTGGAACCCGATCGTGCGGTCGTAGACGAAGCGCAGCGACTCGCCGCGCAGGAGCACCGGCGCCCACACGAGGGCGCTGACGGCGGCGAAGCCGAGCGTGAACAGGACGACGGTCCGCAGCCAGGTCCCGCGCCGGGCGCCGTGGGTCGCCATCAGCGGCACGAGGCCGAGCGAGCCGAACTTCGTGAAGCCCGCCAGCGCCGTCACCGCCCCGCGCGCCGCCGGCCTGCTGGCCACGAACAGGCTCAGCGCGGCCAGCGCCGCGACGAGGCCGTCATTGCTGTTGCAGCTCAACGCATACAGGCTGAACGGCCACGTCACCCATGCGTAGGCCAGGACGACCCCGAGCCCGGGCCCGCGGATCTGGCGCCCCGTGAGGAACAGCAGCAGGATCGTCAGCAGGTCGAAGGCGATCGCGGCGGCGTGCGCGGCGGGCAGGTCGTCCCAGCGCCCGCTCCACGGTCTGGCCTGCTCGAACGGGACGTAGGCCTCGTACGCGAACGGGCCGTAGGTGTCGCCGTGCTCGTTGTCCTTGGGGAACTTGCCGTACAGGTGGTTGCCGTCGGCCAGGCGATCGGCGCCGATCACGCCCGAGTAGCCGACGTCGATGACGTTGGACGACGTGACGTTCAGGCCGATCCGGAAGCCGATGAGGAAGACGACCGCCACGGCCAGCCACACCGTCGGCACCAGCAGCGGCAGCGGCCGGCGCTCCTCCTCGGGGCCGGGCGCCCGGCGCTGCAGCCCGATGGCGAGCATCCGCGCCAGCAGGTAGAGCAGCAGCACGAAGACGATCGGCACGGCCGCGTCCAGGTTGGCGTCGTTGAAGTAGGCCACCGACACGCCGAACGCCACGAGCACGAGCAGGTCGAGGTGCAGCCAGCGCCGCAGCCGGCGCGGCGTGATGAACGGCGCGACGAACAGCAGCGACAGCGGGATCCACACCCACGGCGAGTTGACCTTGCGCCCGAACGCGCCGGAGTAGCCGCGCGTCATCGTCCACGCGACCTGCGGGCCGGTCCATGCCTCGAGGATCGCGCCCGTCGCGTCGTCGACGTAGACCTGGGCGACCTCGACGCGGTCCTTGCCGGTCCCGGGCGTGAACCAGCTGACCTGCCAGCGGGTGCGCCCCTTGAGGAAGACCTCGGGCTTGGCCGTCGGGTACTTGCGCAGCGCCTCGTGGACCTTCTCGTTGCGCGACGCGATCGCCTGCGCCTGCCGGCCCGACAGGCGATGGCCGGCGGGCGGCCGGTCGAGCTGGCTGGGCCGGACGACCGCGTTGTTGTCGGTGACCGACGGCGCGCGCGGCAGCAGCGCGGGGCCGCCGAGCGTCCCCGTCGTCCTGGGGGCAGCCGACTGCGCGCCGGCCGGTGCGGCGGCGAGGAGGCCGAGCA
>JAOPZP010000046.1 GCA_025964055.1 Conexibacter sp. | reverse complement strand
CCAGATCGACCCGCGCACCGGCAAGGTCCTGGCCTTCGGCGCGATCGACAACCTCTGGAAGGGCACGTCCTCGCAGGCCGTGCAGTCGCTGAACCTCATGTTCGGCCGCGACGAGACGGAGGGGATCCGATGAGCGACACCGAGCTCAAGCCGTTCTTCCGCTCCCGCTGGGTCGAGGTGCCCGACGGCGTACGCGAGGTGCCCGGCGCACCGCTGCCCGCCGGCTTCCGCGCCGCGGGCGCCGCGGCGGGGATCAAGCCCTCGGGCGGGCTCGACGTCGGGCTGCTCGTCAGCGACTCCGACGACACCACCAGCGCCGCACGCTTCACGCGCTCGGGCACGGCGGCCCCGCCGGTGCTCGTCACCCGCGAGCGCGCGCGGCTGGACGCGCTGAAGGCCGTCGCGGTCAACTCCGGAAACGCCAACGCGGCGACCGGCCGTCCCGGCATGGACGAGGCCGCGCGGATGCAGGGCGCCGGCGCGATGATGGGCCGCACGACCGAGGACCGCGTCGCGGTCTGCTCGACGGGCGTCATCGGCGTCCAGCTCGACGGCCACAAGGTCGTCCGCGGCCTGCTCGAGGCCGGCAAGGCGCTGAGCCCCGAGGGCGTGGGCGACTTCCAGCAGTCGATCATGACCACCGACCTGTTCGAGAAGCGGGCGACGATCGAGGTCGACCTGCCCGGCGGCACCGTCCGCCTGGCCGCCCAGAGCAAGGGCGCGGGCATGATCCAGCCCTCGTTCGCCACCATGTTGTGCTTCGTCGAGACCGACGCGGTGGTGTCGGCCGAGACCGCCGACCTGCTGCTCGGCGTCTGCGTCAAGCGCTCGTTCGACCGCATCACCGTCGACGGCCAGCTCTCGACCAACGACACGGCGATCCTGCTGTGCGGGGGAGCGTCGGGCGTCGAGGTCGAGCCCGAGTCCGAAGGCGAGCTGGCCTTCGGCCAGGCGCTGGACGCGTTGCTGCGCCAACTGGCCATCGACATCGCCCGCGACGGCGAGGGCGCCAAGCGCGTCGGCCGCGTGTCGGTGCGCGGCGGCCACGGCCCCAACGTCGAGCGCGTCGCCCGCGCGGTGGCCAACTCGCCGCTGGTCAAGACCGCGCTCTACGGCGGCGACCCCAACTGGGGCCGGATCGTCCAGGCCGTCGGCCTCGCGCTGCCCGACACCGCGCCACTGCCCGTCGACGTCTCGATCGAGGGCGTGCAGGTCTGCGTGGCCGGCATGGCCGTCGAGCACGACGTCGCGGCGCTCGCCGAGCGGGTCGCGCGCGACGAGGTCGAGTACACGATCGGGCTGCCCGGCGACGGCTTCGAGACCGAGGTCTTCTTCTCCGACCTCGGCTACGACTACATCAAGATCAACGCGGAGTACACGACTTAGATGCGCGACGTCAGCACGCTGCTCGAGGCGCTTCCCTACATCCGCGAGTTCCACGGGCGGACCGTCGTCATCAAGTACGGCGGCGCCGCGATGGAGGACCCGGAGCTGCGCGAGGACTTCGCGCGCGACGTGGTGCTGCTCAAGTACGTGGGGATGAACCCGGTCGTGGTCCACGGCGGCGGGCCCGAGATCACCGCCTACATGGAGCGGCTGAACATCCCGGTCGAGTTCGTCGGCGGCCTGCGGGTCTCGGATCCGCAGACCGTCGAGGTGGCCAAGATGGTCCTCGTCGGCAAGGTGAACAAGGACATCGTGTTGAGGCTGAACCGCCACGGCCAGTCGGCGATCGGCCTCTGCGGCGACGACGGGCGCCTGTTCCAGTGCGAGCGCACGTCGGCGCCCGACGGGGAGGACGTGGGGTTCGTCGGGCGCATCGCGCGCGTCAACGTCGACGTGCTGCGCCACATCGCCACCGACTACATCCCCGTGATCGCCTCGGTCGGCTCCGACCGCGAGGGCAACTCCTACAACGTCAACGCCGACGAGGCGGCGGGCGCCGTCGCCCGCGCCACCAAGGCGTACAAGGTGCTCTTCCTCACCGACGTCTCGGGCTGGCTGCGCGATCCGTCCAACCCGCTGTCGCGGATCTCGGAGGCCTCGTCGGACGAGGTCGAGGAGGCGCTGATGTCGGTGGCCGGCGGCATGCGGCCCAAGCTGGCGGCCTGCGTCGACGCGATCCACGGCGGCGTGACCTCGGCGCACATCGTCGACGGCCGCGTCCCGCACTCGCTGATGCTCGAGCTGTTCACCGACGAGGGGATCGGGACCAAGATCCGGGCTGCCACATGAGGGACGCCGGCGCCGTCGCGTCCTCCGACGCCTTCCTCGTCCCCGCCTACGCGCGCCAGCCCGTGGAGTTCGTCCGCGGCGAGGGTGCACGGCTGTGGGACGCCGAGGGCGTCGAGTACCTCGACGTGCAGACGGGCCTGGCGGTCAACTCCGTCGGCCACGCGCACCCGAAGGTGGTGGCCGCCATCCAGGAGCAGGCGGCGCAGCTGATCCACGTCGGCAACCTCTTCCACACCGCTCCCGGCGAGGAGCTCGCGCGCCGGCTGGCGCAGTCGTCGCTCGGCGGCCGCGTGCACTTCGCCAACTCGGGCACCGAGGCCAACGAGGCCGCGATCAAGATGGCCCGCAAGGCCAAGCGCGGCGGCACGATCGTGTCGGTGCACCGCGGCTTCCACGGGCGCACCTACGGCTCGCTGAGCGCGACGCCGCAGGAGTCCAAGCAGGCGCCGTTCGCGCCGCTGGTCCCCGGGTTCGTCGCGGTGCCGCCGACCGCCGAGGCGCTGCGCGCCGCGATCGACGACGAGACCGCGGCGGTCCTGCTCGAGCCCGTGCAGGGCGAGAGCGGCGTCTACGAGCTCGGCGCCGACGTGCTGGCCGCCGCCCGCGAGGCCTGCGACGCGCACGGCGCCGCGCTGATCTTCGACGAGGTCCAGTGCGGCCTCGGCCGCACCGGGACGCTGTGGGCCTACGAGCACGCCGGCGTCCTGCCCGACCTCATGACGGTCGCCAAGGCACTGGGCGGCGGCCTGCCGATCGGCGCCGTGATCACCAACGAGCGCTTCGCCGCCGGCTTCGAGCCCGGCGACCACGGCTCGACGTTCGCCGGCGGGCCGGTCGCCTGCCGCGCCGCGCTGGCCGTCCTCGACGTCGTGCAGGACCCGGCGCTCCTCGCGCGCGTGCGGGAAACTGGGGAGCGGCTGCGCCACGTGCTGGCCGAGCTCCCCGGCGTCGTCGAGGTGCGCGGCCGCGGCTTCATGCTCGCCCTCGAGCTGGCCGCCGGGCGCACCGAGCCCGCGACCGACCTCGTCGGCCGCGCGCTGCGCGAAGAGCGCCTCCTGCTCAACGCGACCGGCCCCACCACCTTGCGGCTCCTGCCGCCGTTGACCATCACCGACGCCGAGCTCGACGAGGCCCTCGCCCGGCTCGCGCGTCTCCTCGACCCCACCCAAGTGAGCCAATGACCGACGAAGTCCTCCACCCCCACGAGCCCGCCGCCTCCTACCTCGCGCGCCCCGAAGACGTCCATCGCGTCTGCCTGCTGTACTCGGGCGGCCTCGACACGAGCGTCATGCTCAAGTGGATTCAGGACCAGTACGACTGCGAGGTCGTCGCCCTGACGATCAACCTCGGCCAGCCCGGCGAGGACTACGAGGTCGTCCGCGAGAAGGCGCTGCGCCTCGGCGCCATCGACGCCCGCGTGATCGACGCGCGCGAGGAGTTCGCCAACGACTTCATCGTGCCGGCGATCAAGGCCAATGCCATCTACGGCCTCAACTACCCGCTCTTCACCGCGCTGGGTCGCCCGCTGATCGCCAAGCTCGCCGTCGACGTCGCGCGCGAGACGGGCTGCGACACGATCGCCCACGGCTGCACCGGCAAGGGCAACGACCAGGTGCGCATCGACGGCACCGTCGCCACGCTGGCGCCCGAGCTGAAGATCATCGCCCCGGTGCGCGACTGGAAGATGGGCC
>JAOPZP010000040.1 GCA_025964055.1 Conexibacter sp. | reverse complement strand
TCGCCTCGACGAGCGCCTCGCCGGGCTTCCGGGCGCCGGGATCGAGCAGCGCCTGGGCGGGATCGAGGAGCGCCTGGGCGCCCTGGACGCCACGCTGCAGAAGCTCGGCAACGAGGTCGAGGCGATGCGCAAGAAGCTGCCGGCGACGCCGCCGCGCGCGGCCGCCAAGAAGCCCGCGGCCTAGCGCCCGTCCTCCACGAGGACCGGCCCGGTCGAGGACCGGGCCGGCGGTTGGAGGGGAGGGGTCGGGGCTGCGGCGCTCACCGACCGGCCGGGACCGGCCGACCGGTGAGCCACCGAGCTGCCGCCAGGGGGTCGTGCTTGGGGGAGAGGGCGCTCCCCGGGCAGGGGAGGAGGAGAGGTCCCGGGGAGCGCCGGCGGCAGCTGATGTGAGAAGGATCTTGCCGAAGGTCTCGTCCCCAAACCATTCGGGCTGCCGGTGTCGCGACGTGCGGGTACCCGCCCCTCTGCGGGCCCGGTCAGCCCGAGGTCAACGCCCCGGCGCCCGCCACGCCGACCGCCTCGCCGGCCTGCGCGACGGCCTCCTCGCCCAGCCGCCCGCCGTGCGCGTCGGCGATCACGGCGACGATCGCGCCGAAGGCCAGCCCATGGCGCGCGGCCACCGCGGCCAGCGGCGCGGACTCCAGGTCGACCGCCAGCGCGCCGTCGGCCGTCCACGCGGTCCCGTCGCTCTCGTCGTCGACGGCGTAGTAGAGGTCGGTCGAGACGATCAGGCCCGCGCGCGTGGCGACCTGGGTCAGGTGCGCGGTGACCGCGCCGTCCAGCGGCCGGCGTCCGGACGCGCCCAGCGCGCGGCTGACGCCGTCGGCGCCGTGGACGGCGGTGGCGGCCACGAGGTCCCCGAGCGCGACCGTCTCGGCCAGCGCGCGCGCCGTCCCGACGCGCACCGCGGTCCGCACGCCCAGCGCCGCGAGCTCCTCCAGCACGATCGCCGCGCTCGGCCCGCCCATGCCCGTGCTCTGAATCGTCAGCGGCGCGCCGTCGGCCGCCGTCCCCGTGTACCCCCAGAGCCCGCGATGGTGGTTGAACATCTTGCGGTCGTCGCCGAGCACGACCTGCGCCAGGGCGAGCGCGCGCCCCGGGTCGCCGGGCAGCAGCACGCGCTGCGCCAAGGCGGCGACGGGGCGGAGGTGGATGGGCTGCGGGACGTCCGGCACGGCCGGCGAGGATACGGACCCACGGTCTAGACTCAGCAGTCCCATGGCCGAGAACGAGGATCAGGAGCGCAAGCCCACCTCGGGCGCGCCGGACCCGGCGGCGGAGGGCTCCGGGGGCGAGGATCGTCCCCGCTCCCGCGCCGAGCAGCTGCGGGCTGCCGTCGAAGGCGCCTTCGGGGCCACGGCCAGCGGCGCCGCCCCGGTCCAGAAGCGCGCCGCCGACCTCGCCGACGAGCTCGTCGGCGCCGCCTCGCGGGTCCGCGAGGTGCTGGAGGAGCTGCGCCCGCCGTCGCCCGACGAGCTGCAGGCGCTGCGCGACCAGGTGGCGAGCCTGGAGCAGCGCGTCGCCGATCTGGAAGCCGCCGCCAAGCCGAAGCCGAAGCGCGCCGCACGCCCGACGGCCACCGACAAGGGCGGCGCCGCCGCCAAGCGCCCGCCGTCCGGCGGCGCGCGCTCCTGACCCCCCGCCCGGATCCATGACCCCGCGCCGCGTGCTCATCACCGGCGTGTCGAGCCCGCTCGGCGCACGGGTCGCGACGCGCCTGGCGAGCGATCCGAACGTCGAGCACGTCGTCGGCCTCGACACCCGCCGCCCGCCCGGCGTGCTGGCGCAGCGCATCACTTACGTCGAAGCTGACCTGCGCTCCGGCGACCTGGCCGGCACGCTGAAACTCGCCGCGCCGCACGTCGTCGTCCACCAGGACGTCGTCCAGTTCCCCGAGCCGGGGCGGTCGGCCAGGAGCCTGCACGACCTCAACGTCATCGGCACGCTGCGGCTGCTGGCCGCCTGCGGCGAGCTGCCGGGATTGCGCGCGCTGGTCGTCCGCGGGTCAGCCTCGATCTACGGCTCGGCGCCGGACGCGCCGGCGTTCTTCACCGAGGACCTGGCCCGCGCCGCGACGCTGCACACGCGCTTCCAGCGCGACGTCGGCGAGCTCGAGCGCCTCGTCGAGGCGTTCGCCCGGCGCCACCCGTCGGTGATCTGCACCGTGCTGCGCCCGCAGCCGACGATCGGCGCGACGATCGACAACCCCATCATGAACCTGTTCCGCGCGCCGGTCGTCCCGACGTTCCTTGGCTTCGACCCGCGCCTGCAGTTCATCCTCGACGAGGACCTCGTCGGCGCCGTGGCGGCCGCGGTCGACCACCCGGTGCGCGGACCGGTGAACATCGCCGGCGACGGGACCGTCTCGCTCGCGCGCACCCTGCGGCGCCTGGGCCGGCGCAGCCTGCCGATCGCCGCGCCGGCCTACGGGGCGGTCGTCGGAGGGCTCGCGCGGATCGGCAGCCTGCCGCCGATCAACGACGACATCGTGCGCTACCTGCGCAACGGCCGGGGCGTGGACACCACGCGCATGCGCCGTGACCTGCGCTTCGTCCCGACGCACACGACCGCCGAGGCGATCGACGCGGTGGCTGCGACGATCCGCGCGGAGCGCTCGGGGGCTGCCGCATGAGCCGCTCGTGCGGATGGTCGGCGGCCGTCAAGGCCGAACGCCACGGGGCCGCCGCGTGATCGGCCCGCTCGGGCTCGTGCGCGACCTGCGGCGCGCCGTCGACGGCGCGGGC
>JAOPZP010000367.1 GCA_025964055.1 Conexibacter sp. | reverse complement strand
GCCGACTGACCGCGCACGATCATCCCGCTCGACGACGCGGCGGCGCCGCGCCCGGGCGCGCCGTTCGCGTCCGACGTCGACGCCGCCCGCGAGCGCCTGCGGCGCGCCATCCCGCCCGTCGCCGACGACGAGCAGTAGGCGCGGCCCGCGCCGCATCCCTAGCATCGCGCGGGGATGCCCGCGATGGAGCGCAACAACGTCCAGGTCCTCGGCAACCCCTCGGGGCGGCCCATGGTCTTCGCGCACGGCTTCGGCTGCGACTCCAACATGTGGCGCACGGTCTGGCCGGAGTTCGCGACCGACCACCGGGTGATCCTGTTCGACCACGTCGGGCACGGGCGCTCCGACCACCGCGCCTTCGATCCCGACCGCTACGCCTCGCTGGACGGCTACGCCTCCGACGTCCTCGACATCTGCCGCGTGCTCGACCTCCACGACACCGTCTTCGTCGGCCACTCGGTCAGCGCGATGATCGGCGCCCTGGCCGTCGCGGCCGAGCCCGAGCGCTTCGACCGCCTGGTCATGGTCGGCCCGTCGCCGCGCTACGTCGACGACGGCGACTACGTCGGCGGCTTCTCGCGCGCCGACATCGACGGGCTGCTGGAGTCGCTGGAGAGCAACTACCTCGGCTGGTCGGCGACGATGGCGCCCGTGATCATGGGCAACGAGGAGCGCCCCGAGCTCGGCGAGGAGCTCACCGAGCTGTTCTGCGCCACGGATCCCGAGATCGCCAAGCACTTCGCCCGCGTCACGTTCCTGTCCGACAACCGCGACGACCTGGCGCGCGTGCCGGTGCCCACGCTCGTGCTGCAGTGCTCGGCCGACGTCATCGCGCCCGAGGGCGTCGGCGCCTACGTCCACCGCCACCTGCCCGACAGCGAGCTCGTGCAGCTCGACGCGACCGGCCACTGCCCCAACCTCAGCGCTCCCGAGGAGACCGCGGCAGCGATCCGGTCCTTCCTGCGCCCGTGAGCGGCCCCCGCGACGAGCTGCCCGAGGACACGCACGAGGAGCTCTTCGAGGACGCCCCGTGCGGCTACCTGACGACGCGGCTGGACGGGACGATCGTCCGCGTCAACCGGACGCTGGAGGCCCTGACGGGCTACTCGCGCACCGAGCTGCTCGGGCAGCGCGCCTTCCAGGACCTGCTGACCGTCGGCGGGCGGATCTACCACGAGACCCACTACGCGCCGCTGCTGCAGATGCAGGGCAGCGTGCGCGAGATCGCCGTCGACCTCGTCCGCGCCGACGGCACGACGATGCCCGCGCTGATCAACTCCGTGCTGCGCCACGACGCGGCCGGCGCACCGCGGGCGATCCGCACGACCGTCTTCGACGCCACCGACCGCCGCAGCTACGAGCGCGAGCTGGTGCGCTCGCGCAACCGCGAGCACGAGATCGGCCGCCAGCTGCAGCGCGGCCTGCTCGGTGGCGCGCTGCCCGGCGACCCGACGCTGGACCTCGCGGTCGAGTACCGGCCGGCCGTCGCCGGCCTGGAGGTCGGCGGCGACTGGTACGACGCCTTCTGGCTCGGCGATCGGCAGATCGCGGTCGTCGTCGGCGACGTCGTCGGCCGTGGCATCGACGCGGCGACGACGATGGGCCAGCTGCGCAGCGCGGTCCGGGCGCTGGCCGCCACCGGCCTGGAGCCGGGTGCGCTGCTGGAGGCGCTGGACGGCTACGCGCGCCGCCACGCGGTCGGCGAGATGACGACGCTGAGCTACGTCACGCTGGACCTCGACACCGGCGCGCTGGCCGTCGCCTGCGCCGGGCACCCGCCGCCGGCGGTCACCGAGCCCGGGCAGGCCCCTGCGTTCGTCTGGGGCGGGCGCTCGACGCCGCTGGACGCCACGGGCGAGGCCGGCCCACGATCCCAGACCGAGCGGTCGATCGCGCCCGGCAGCACCCTCGTGCTGTTCAGCGACGGCCTGATCGAACGGGTGGACCGGCCGCTGCAGACCGGGCTGGACACCCTGCTCGCCGAGCTCGACCGGCGGCGCGGGCAGCGGGCCGCCGCGCTGGCGCGCGGGCTCACCGTCGCGATGCTCGCCGGGCGCACGAGCAGCGACGACGTGTGCACCGTCGCGCTGCGCTGGACGCCGGCGCCCACCCTCTAGGGCGGACGCCGCGGCGCCGGTCAGGCCGCAGCGCGCGCGGCGAGCAGCCCGCGCTCGTGCAGCAGCTCGGCGATCTGCACCGTGTTCAGGGCCGCGCCCTTGAGCAGGTTGTCGCCGACGACGAACAGGTTCAGGGACTTCGGGTCGCCGAGGTCGAGCCGCACGCGGCCGACGGCGACCGGGTCGCGCCCGGCCCACTCCAGCGGCGTCGGGACGTCGTCGAGCTCGACGCCGTCGTGGGCGCCCATGACCTCCAGGGCGCGCTGCACCGACGGCTCGCGCTCGAACGTCGCGCGGACCTCGATCGCGTGGCCGACCATCACCGGGACGCGCACGCACGTCGGCGAGACGCCGAGCGCGGGGATCCCGAGGATCTTGCGCGACTCGTTCTGCAGCTTCATCTCCTCGTCGGTGTAGCCGTTGCCGGTGTCCGTGCCGAGCAGCGGCACGACGTTGAAGGCCAGCGGCTTGCCGAAGACGGCGGTGTTGGCGACCTTCGCGGCGGCGGCCGCGCCGTCGGTCTGCAGGGCGTAGGGATCGGCGAGCAGGCCGGGGACCTGCTCGATCAGCTCGTCCATCCCCTTCTGCCCGGCGCCACCCGCGGCCTGGAAGCTCGTGGCGACGATCGCGGTCAGCCCGAACTCCTCGTGCAGCGCGTGCAGCGGCGGCATGATCGCCATCGTGGTGCAGTTCGGGTTGGCGACGATCCCCTTGCCGATGTCGTCCAGCGCCTCGGGGTTGACCTCGGAGACGACCAGCGGGACCTCCGGGTCCATGCGGAACGCGCTCGAGTTGTCGACCACGATCGCGCCGCGCGCGGCGAAGCGCGGGGCCCACTCCCTGGAGATCGAGCCGCCGGCGCTGAAGATCGCGACGTCGAACCCGTTGAGGCGGTCGTCGTCGGCGAGGCCCTGGACGACGAGGCCGTCGTCGAGCTGACGCCCGGCCGAGCGCTCGGACGCGAACGGCACGATCTCGGCGGCCGGGTAGCGGCGGTCGCGCAGCAGGCGGCGCATCTCGGTGCCGACGGCGCCGGTGGCGCCGACGACGGCAACGCGGTAGAGGGTCACGAGGCGAACCTCATGACGAACTCGTTGTGGTACATCTTCATGAGGCGAACCTCATGACGAACTCGTTGTGGTACATCTTCATGAGGCGAATTCCCCGAACGGCTGCTCCGGGCGGATCGTGTCCGCCCCCGACAGGTCGAACGCCGTGTGCAGGGCCTTGACGGCCTCCTCGACCTTCTCGGCCGGCACGACGCACGAGATGCGGATCGGCGACGTGGAGATCATCTCGATGTTGATCTCCTGGGCGCCGAGGACGCTGAAGACCTTGGCCGCGACGCCGGGATGCGACTTCATGCCGGCGCCGACGATCGAGACCTTGCCCATCGACGCGTCGGTCTCCAGCGTGATGCCGAGCTCGGCGGCGATCGGCTGCAGCGCGACCCGTGCGGCGTCGACGTCGTCGCGCGGCACCGTGAACGACAGCTCGGCCAGCGCGCCGGCGGTGCGCGGCTCGTTCTGGATGATCATGTCGATGTTCACGTTGGCGTCGGCCAGCGCCGTGGTGACGCGACCGGCGACGCCGGGCGTGTCGGGCAGGCCGATGAGCGTCACGCGCGCCTCGCCACGGGAGTGGGTGACGGCGGTGATGAGCGGGTTCTCCATCATGTCCTTGTCCTTGGCCTCGTCCTCGGAGACCACGAAGGTCCCGGCGGCGTCGTCGAAGCTCGATCGGCAGTGGATGCGCACGCCGTGGTTGCGGGCGTACTCGACGCTGCGCAGCTGCAGCACGCCGGCGCCGGAGGCGGCCATCTCGAGCATCTCGTCGAACGAGACGACGTCGAGCTTGCGCGCGTCGGGCACGATGCGCGGGTCGGCCGAGAAGACGCCCGGCACGTCGGTGTAGATCTCGCACTCGTCGGCGCCGATCGCCGCGGCGAGCGCCACGGCGGTCGTGTCGGAGCCGCCGCGCCCGAGCGTCGTGACGTCCTTGGCGGTGCTGACGCCCTGGAAGCCCGCGACCAGCACAATGGAATCCTCGTCCAGCGCAGCCCGGATGCGGTCCGCACGGACCTCCAGGATGCGAGCCTTGGTGTGGCTCGTGTCGGTCACGATGCCGGCCTGCGATCCGGTCAGCGAGATCGCCCGATGTCCCAGATCGTTGATCGCCATCGCACACAGCGCACACGACACCCGCTCGCCGGTGGAGAGCAGCATGTCCATCTCCCGCGGGTCGGGATGGGACGAGATCTCCTGGGCGTCGGCGATGAGCCGATCGGTCTCCTTGCCGCGCGCGCTGAGGACGACGACCACGTGCTGGCCGGCCTCGCGCTTGGCGACGATGCGCTCGGCGGCGCGCTTGAGACGCGACGCATCGGCGACGGAGGTGCCTCCGAACTTCATGACGACGGTGCCCGGCATGGACGCGCAATGCTAGAGGCTGTGGAGCCAGCGTCATGAGCCGGTGGATGCCCGTCGGCCCGGCCGGGTGCGTGGCGACCGCGATCGCGTTCGCATTCGCCGGGTGCGGGACCAGCGCGAGCGGCCCGGGGACCGGGGTGCAGGCCGCGGGGGCGCGGCCGGCGGGCGGCGCGACGAGCGCGACGCCGGCGACGACC
>JAOPZP010000572.1 GCA_025964055.1 Conexibacter sp. | reverse complement strand
CCCTGACGACCGGCGTACGTTCGCGGAGCTTTCAACCAGGAGGAGAGGTCCATGGAGCATCGGATGCAGATGGCCGCGAACATCCGCCGCACACGCAAGGAGCTCGGATGGTCGCAGGAGACGCTCGCCTATGAGGCGGGGCTGCACGCGACGGAGATCAGCCGTTTGGAGCGTGGGATGGGAGAGCCGAGGCCCGGCACGGTCACCCACGTGGCCGACGCGCTCGGCGCCTCCTCTGGGGTGCTGCTGTCTCCGCACGAGGAGCCGGTGGCGCAGCACAGGCCGTGACGTGACGCCCTGGGCGATGCAAGTTCGCATTGCTCAGTATTGACATGGAGGATATGGTGCCGGCGAGGATCGGGAGCATGGGTCGCTCCGGGACTCGCAAAGCAGTACTGCAGAGAACAGGAGACTCGATGGAACCCCGTATGGACCTGGCCGCAAACCTGCGCAGGCTCCGCAAGGAGAAGTGCTGGTCCCAGGAGATGCTGGCGCACTTCGCCGGCCTGCACCCCACGGAGGTGAGCCGCCTCGAGCGCGGCCTAAGGGAGCCCCGGCTCCGGACCGTGATGCAGGTCGCGAGCGCGCTGAACGTCTCGATCCAAGAGCTGGTCGGGCCGCCCGAGGTCCCGGCTGCGGCTGAGTCGGTCTGACCGCACCACCTGCCGGCGGCGTGGCGCCCGGGTGCGCCACGCCGCCGGCAAATCGTGGTTACAAGCCGCGCGGGTTGCTCGGCGCGCCCTCCCCGGGCCCTGGCACGTTCCGGAACCGGAACGGCTGCGGCTCGCGGGCGTGCTGGACGAACCAGGCTTCGCCGGTCCCACCGCCGGCGACGATCCGCAGGACCGTCTCGGCCACCGACTCGGCCGGGATGATGCTCAGGCCCGACGCCAGCAGCTGATCGCGGAAGCCCGCGATGATCTTGGTCTCCGCGAAGCCGGGGCAGATCGCGTTGTAGGTGATGTTGTCGCCGGCCAGCGCGGGGCCCAGCGAGCGCGCCAGGCCGACGACCGCGTGCTTGTTGGCGGCGTAGAGCGGGTCGAAGGGGACCGCGGTGAGCCCGGCCAAGGACGCCGTCGCGACGATCGCCCCGCCGCCGCGCGCCTTCAGCGCGGGCAGCACCGCGTGCGTGCCGAACACGACGCCGTCGAGGTTGGCGCCGTTGGCGCGGTGGTACTTGACGAGATCGAAGTCCTCGCCGATCCCGCAGCCCGTCGCGACGCCCGCGTTGAGGTAGGCGATGTCGACCCCGCCGCACCGCTCCACGGCGAAGGCGACCATCGCCTCGTTCTGCTCGAGGTCGGAGACGTCGCAGCGCACGAAGTGGCCGCCGACCTGCTCGGCGACCGCGCGGCCGCCGGCTTCGTCGACGTCGGCGATCACGACCTCCGCGCCGGCCGCGGCGAGCGCGAACGCCGTCGCGCGGCCGAGGCCGCTCGCGCCCCCGGTGACCAGCCCGACCTTGTCGCGCAGCGCCGCGCCGCCCGCGCCGTCCCCGTCCGCGATCACGCCAGCTCCAGCACGAGCTTGCCCACGTTCTCCCCGCGGAAGAGCATCTGCAGCGTCTCGGGGAAGTCGTCGATCGCGCCCTGCACGACGTGCTCCTGGCTCTTGATGCGGCCTTCGGCGATCCAGCCGGCGATCTCCTGCGCCGCCTCGGCATAGCGCTTGGCGTAGTCGAAGACGACGAAGCCCTCCATGCGCGCCCGGCGGACGAGCAACACCATGTAGTTCGACGGGCCCTGGGGCCTGCTCTCGCTGTTGTACTGGCTGATGGCCCCGCAGATCACCACGCGCGCCTTCATCGCCAGGCGGGTCAGCGCGAGGTCCAGGATCTCGCCGCCGACGTTGTCGAAGTACACGTCGACGCCGTCGGGCGTCGCGTCGCGCAGCGCCTTCTTGAAGCCGTCGGCGCGGTAGTCGAGCGCGGCGTCGAAGCCGAGCTCGTCGGTCAGCAGCGCGCACTTCTCGGGACCGCCGGCGATGCCGATCACCCGGCAGCCCTTGACCTTGGCGATCTGGCCGACCATCGAGCCGACCGCGCCCGCGGCCCCGGAGACCAGCACCGTCTCGCCCTCCTTCAGCGCACCGACGTCGAGCAACCCGAAGTACGCCGTCATGCCCGGCATGCCGAGCGCCGCCAGGTAGGTCGCCAGCGGCGCCGTGTCCGGGTCCACCTTCAGCGCCCCCCGGCCGTCGGAGACGACCTGCTCCTGGACGCCGAACGTCCCGACGACGTGGTCGCCGATGGCGAACCCGGGGTGGTTGGAGGCCGTCACCTCGACGATGCTGGCCGCGCGCATGACGTCGCCGATGCCGACCGGCGGCAGGTAGGACGGCCGGTCGTCGAGCCAGCCGCGCATCGCCGGATCCAGGGAGATCATCTTGGTGGCGCCGGCGAACTCGCCCTCGCCCGGGGCGGCCGCAGGAGCATCGGCGTGCTCCCAGTCGCTGGGCTTGCACTCGCCCTGGGGCCGGGCGGCCAAGCGGATCTGACG
Source organism: Conexibacter sp. (assembly GCA_025964055.1). Taxonomy (GTDB): domain Bacteria; phylum Actinomycetota; class Thermoleophilia; order Solirubrobacterales; family Solirubrobacteraceae; genus Baekduia. The sequence goes on along the minus strand of JAOPZP010000572.1, from coordinate 1,995 downwards.
GTGGGTGTCGGACACGGCGTCTCCTGTCGCTGTGGGTGGTACTGCGCGGTACCGCGTTGGTAGGAGACAGTACGCGGCGGTCATCATCGGCGACCGCGCGCGTGGCGCGCGGCGGTTCCACCCGCAATCCGGGTACCGGACCGCGACACCGGGGCACTTCTCGTGTTGTCTGGTGGGCAACGACTCAGAATCCCATCGGGAGGGACCCATGCACTTCAACCACATCCGAGCAGCGCTCGGGGCGGGCGCGTTCGCGCTCGCCCTGGCCCTGCCGGTCGCCGCCCAGGCGGCGACGGCCCCGGCCGCCGTCACCGGCGGCGCGGCCAACGTCGCCCAGCAGACCGCGCGCCTCACCGGCGCGGTCAACCCCAACGGCGACGCCACCACCTTCCAGTTCCAGTACGGGGCGACCAGTGCCTACGGGTCCGTCACGCCCGAGCAGACGCTCTCCGGCACCGCCAAGAAGACGGTCACCGCCGACATCGGCGGCCTCGCCCCCGCGACGGTCTACCACTACCGGTTGATCGCGCGCAACGGCAAGGGCCTCACCAAGGGAGCCGACCGCGCGTTCAAGACCCAGGCCCAGCCGCTGGGCGTCACGTTCGCCGCGACGCCGAACCCGGTCCCGTTCGGGGCGACGACGACGCTCGGCGGCCAGCTGACCGGCACCGGGAACGGCGGCCGCGAGGTCGTGCTGCAGAGCAACCCGTTCCCCTACACCCAGGGCTTCAAGCCGCTGGGCAACAAGCTCGTGACCGACGCCGCGGGGAACTTCTCCTTCGGCCTGATGGCGATCCCGCTCAACACCCAGTACCGCGTCGCGCTGCCCGACAAGCCGTCGGTCGTCAGCCCGATCGTCGTCGTCAGCGTGTCGGTCCTCGTCAGCACGCGCCTCGGCACGCGCACCATCCACAAGGGCCACAAGCTCACGTTCTCGGGCGCCCTCCGCCCGGCCATCGACGGCACGCCGATCGCCATCCAGAAGCGCCGCAACGGCCGGTGGGTGACGGTCGGCGGCACGGCCGCGCGCCACAACAGCAGCGCGTCGTCGATCTACAGCAAGAAGATCACGATCCGCACCGGCGGCGTCTACCGCGTCTACGCGGGTGCCGCCGACGGCCGCTTCGTGCCGAACACCGGCAGCGAAGTGACCATCCACACCAAGTAGTCCGGACGGCGGGCCGGTCCGCCTGGGCGGACCGGCCGGCCGCGGCGCGGTTTGGCGGCCCCGTCCCGGCCGTTGCGCGAAGCGGGACGGGGCCACCAGGTGTCGCTCAGGCCGCGGCCGGTTGCAGCCGCGCCAGCTTCAGCGCCAGCTCGAGCGACAGCAGGTCCTCGTCGGCAAGGACCAGGCCGGTCAGGTGCTCGATGCGGTCGAGCCGCTGGCGAAGCGTGTTGGTGTGGATGTAGAGCGCGGGCGGTGGCGGCCAGCGCGCCGCGGTCGCCGAGGTGGCGCTCCAGCGTTGCGAGCAGCTCGGTCCGGCGCTTGGCGTCGTAGGCGGCGAGGGTCGCGATCGCCTGGGCGTGACGCTCGTCGGGGGCGTGGCCGTCCGGGAGCGCCGCGAGGTAGCGGTAGACGCCGAGCTCGCCGTAGGCGCGGGCGCCGCCGCCGAGCTCGATCGCCCGCGCCACCCGCGCCGCGCACGCCGCCTCCGTGAAGCCGCGGTGCGCGTCGGAGGCGAGGCCGCGGCGCGGCTCGCTGCGTCCGGCCGCCAGGCGCTCCTGCTGCGCCGTCTGCCGCAGCGCCTCGTCTACGCGTTGCAGCTCGTGCGCCGGATCGGGTCCGCGCAGCGGCATCAGCGCGCGGACGCGCTCGTCCCCCGGATCGCAGAGCGTGCCGGGCACGGCGCCGCCGAGGCGGGCGGCCACGTGGGCGGCGGTCTGCGGCCAAGCGTCACCGGGCGTGCCGAGCGGCTCGAGCACGACGACGACGTGCGGGCGCTCGAGGTCATGGCCGACCGCGCGGGCGTGGGCCGCGGCCAGCGCGGTGCTGCC